>NZ_JBSGBG010000043.1:0-76737 GCF_053601135.1 Actinosynnema sp. NPDC004786
GGGTAGTGCTTCATCACCATCTGAACGGGACTCCTGTCCACCCGGATCGTCAGGATCCAAGTGTGTCTGGTGTCCAACATCAAGGGTCAGGGCCCATTTGGCGGCGCGGTGATGTGTTGCTTGCATCGTGTCGAATTGCCCGGATGGAGCAGAAGGGTGTGTTTCCCGTGACGGATGCGGTGGCCGGTGGTGTGGTCGATCGGCAGCACAACAGGAAGTTGCTGGTGAGTGTGTTCAGTCCGCAGGAGGCGAGGGAGGCGGTGTTGGGTGGTGCGCGGATCGTGGACAGTGAGGATCCGCGCAGCGCGTTGGGCAATATCAAGCCGCAGGCGATCATGACGATCTCGGACGCGGTGTTGAACTACACGCGTGATCACGAGGTGCAGTTGAGCACCAACATCGGTGAGGACCAGTTGTTGTTCCGGCGGACCGACACCGGGCACGCGGTGGAGAAGTCGCCGTACGAGATCGCGGGCAAGGCGTCGCAGGCGGCGTTGGGCGTGGCGGTGTCGATGGGCACGAGGGTGCACCCGTGCAACATCATCAAGGTGGGGTTGGACGGCATGTACCTGCCGATCCTGCGGGAGGTGCTGGGCGAGGTCGTGACCACGCTCAACCGCACCGAGCAGTTCAGCCACTCCCAGGTCATGTCGGTGCTGTTTGCCCAGGACCTGCGGCTGTGGCGGGAACGCAAGCACAACCCGTTGGTGTTGCGGGAGCTGGTGGCGCTGCGTGAGTTCTCCCCCACCACGCTGGCCTCGCCGGTCGACGACATGATCGACCTGCTGGACTTCTACCAGTACCTGACCGACGCCGACGGCAAACCGTTGTTCGACCACCGGCCCACGCTGGAGGAGCTCGTCGCGGCGGCGGTGCTGCCCTCGTGGTCGGACACCACCAAGGTGAAGATCAACGATCCGTTCCCGCACTCGGAGTTCGGGCTGACGCCTGCGGAGCGGACCGACCGCGAGGCGATCAAGAAGATGGTCGACGCCACCGCGGACTCCGGGGCCGACGGGATCATGCTCGACACCAGCATCCTGTTCAAGGTGGCGCGGGTCGGCCTGGTCGACACCACCGAGCCCGTCGAGCCCACGGACGCGACCGCGCCGTCGATCGTGGACTTCAACCGGTTCGACGTGACCGGGATCGGTGCGGAGGCGTTGGTCCGCAAGGGCATTCTGTCGGTGGAGGACATCCGGTTCTTCGTGGACTACTGCCATTACCGCGGTGTGGAGGCCAATCTGGCCGGGTCGCTGCAGAGTTACCAGGCCCAGCAGATCTGGCGGCTGGTGCCCGGCACCGACCAGGTGTCCACCCGCGGCGGGGCGTCGGCGATCCGGCGCGACCCGTCCCAGCCGCCCGGCCAGGACGATCCGGTGGCGTCGCGGCGTGACCAGGTGATGATGCGGCAGCTGGTGCAGGGGCTGGTGCCGCCCGAGCAGGGCGGCTACGTGTGGTTGCCGAAGAAGATGAAGGGCCTGGAGGGCATCGACAAGGCCGTCACCAGGTTGCAGGAGAACTTCCCCGACATCACCACCGTGTACTGGGCCGACGAGTACGGCCAGCTCGAGCCGTACTGACCCCGGACACGGAAGGCGATCACCATGACCGACACCCACAGCACCACCGGCAGCCCCGCCGTCGCCGATGGCCGGCCGATCGCGTCGAGCGACCTGGGCGCGGCGGATACCGAGACCGGGTATCCCGTGCCCGAGCGGCCGATCATGAAGTTCACCTGGCACACCGGCGCGTGGTTCGACGTGTTCGAGCTCCATACCGCGCTGATCAAGTCCGACCTGGCCCGCGCGCACGCCGAGGGCCGGGCGGTCGTCTACCTGAGCTGCCCGATCAGCTCCCGCGGCGGCGGCCATTTCGCGACCAACGTCGACATCGCCCACTACACCGCCCGGCGGCTCACCGACGAGTGGGGCGAACGGTTCTTCTTCCTCAACCCCGCCGACTACCAGCTGGAGTCCCGGCAGGGCACCGGTCTGATCACCCGCCACATCCAGGCGTTGCAGCACAAGTACCCCGGCCTCACCCTGGAAGGACTGCTGCGGCAGGCCCAACCCACCGGCGGGGACTACATGCGGATGTGGTCGCGGGTGTTGATCGAGGACGACTACCTGGCCGACCCCGCCCGCAAGGACCGCAAACTCGGCGGCGCGTTCGACGCCTACTACTTCCTGGGCCCGAATGACGCGCGGGAGTTCTTCGCCCGCCGCAGCGGCGGCGACTCGCTCACCGACCGCATCGACGGCTACTTCGCCCGCCGTTACAGCACCGACCGGCAGTTCCTGCTCGACTTCGCCACGGTCGAGGACGGCGGCACCCGCCGCCTGTTGGACCCGACACGGCCCGGGGACGCGCTCGTCTACGAAGCGCGCCGTCGGGCGTTCCTGGTCTACTACGGCACCAGGGCGAGCACGTCGTTCAGCCTGGGCGCCCACGACGAGTGGAACATCCACCACCGGCTCAACCAGGCCCGCCGCCGCGACACCGCCTACGGCCTGGGCGAGGAGATGGCAGGGTTCTTCGACGGCCGCCAGCTCTCGCTCGCCGACACCGAGCACGAGACCCACCCCGGCTACGAGGTCGTCGAACCCGCCACTCGCGCCGACGCCGCTCCGGCGGGCGCGGCACGCTCCCTCACCGCCCCGGACGGGGAGATCGTGCTGGAGGGCAGGCCCGCGGACGTGGCCTGGCCGTTCGGGGTCCTACCGGACCAGGTCGTCGCACCACGCCGATCACCCGACTCGCTCACCCCGAAGGGGGCACCGTGATTACGACCCGCTCACGACACGGCAAGGCCCTCGTCCTCGGCGTGGCGGCGGCGCTGCTGTGGCCGTCGACCGCATGGGCTGTTCCGACCGGGTCGTTCATCGCCGGGCAGGTGGAGGTGCACGACGTGCAGGGCGCCGGACACCGCTCGCCGTTGGTCGGGCAGGCGGTGACCAACGTGCGGGGCGTGGTCGTGGCCACCGACCCGCGACGCAAACTGTTCTGGCTGCAGTCGACCAGCCCGGACGGAGATCCGGCCACCTCCGAAGCGGTCCAGGTCGTCGCCGAGGACACCGACCTGCGGCCCGGTGACCACGTCCTGGTCTCCGGCACCGTGCAGGAGCACCGCGGCGGCGGCGACACCGCCGAGAACACCAACCTGTCCGTCACCCGGATCGACGGCCCCGCCACGGTGGACCGGCTGGGACGACACGGGCTGCCCGAACCGACCCTGATCGGCGCAGGCGGCCGGGTCCCGCCCGACGCGGTGGTCAAGGACAACACCACCGGTGACGTCGAAACCGCTGGCGGTGTCTTCGACCCCGCCACCCAGGGGCTGGACTTCTACGAGTCCCTGGAGGGCATGTACGTCGCCGTGCAGGCCCCCGTCGCGGTGTCGCCCACCCTCGCAGGCTCGGGTGGTGTCGACCGGGTCACCGTCGTCGCCGACCGGGGCGCGGCCGTCACCGCCCTCAGCGCCCGCAGCGCCCTGCCCGCCCGCGAACACGACCGCAACCCCGAACGCCTCATCCTCACCAGCGCGATCACGCCCGGCGCGGTGCCCGACGACATCGACGTCGGCGACCGGCTCTCCACCGCCCGCGGGGTCCTGGACTACCGCTACGGCGCCTACGAGATCCCCGCCACCACACCGCTGACCCGCACCCCCGCCGGACTCCAACGCCAGACCGCCACCCCCGCGGGCGAGGGGGAGCTGTCGGTGGCCACGTTCAACGTGGAGAACCTCTCCGCCGTCTCCCCCGCCGGCAAGGTCGCGGAACTGGCCCGCACCATCCACACCAACCTCGCATCCCCGGGCATTGTCATCGTCGAGGAGATCCAGGACGACGACGGGCCCGCCGACACCGGCACCACCACCGCCGCCCGCACCTGGCAGACCCTGATCGACGCCATCGTCGCCGCGGGCGGCCCCCGCTACGACCACCGGCAGATCGACCCGCTCGACGGCGCCGACGGCGGCGCCCCCGGCGGCAACATCCGCGTGGGGTTCCTGTTCCGCACCGACATCGGCCTGTCCTTCGTCGACCGGCCCGGTGGCGACGCCACCACCGGCGTCCACGTCGCCCCCGACGGCGGCCTGAGCATCAGCCCCGGCCGCATCGACCCCGGCCACCCCGCCTTCGCCCACACCCGCAAGTCACTGGCCGGCGAGTTCGACTTTCGCGGCACCCGACTGATCGTCGTGGCCAACCACCTCAGCTCGCAGCGCGGCGACGACCCCATCTTCGGCCGCCATCAACCGGCCCGCACGCCCAGCCGCGTCCAACGCGGCGGGCAGACCGCGGTCCTGGCCGACTTCGCCCGCGACCTGCTCGCCCGCGACCCGGACGCCCGGCTGCTGCTGGCCGGCGACTTCAACGACACCGAGTATTCGCCGCCGGTGCGCACCCTGACCGACCTCGGGCTGCTGGACCTGCCCACCACCCTGCCCGAACACGAGCGCTACACCTACATCTACCAGGGCAACGGCCAGGTCATCGACCACATCCTGCTCAGCCCGCGCCTGACCCACACCGACCACGACTACGACATCGTCCACGTCAACACCGAGTTCCACGACCAGGTCAGCGACCACGACCCCCAGATCGTCCGACTGCACATCCACCAGCCACACACCCGGTAGACGCGTCGGCGTCGACGGGAACCCGGTCCCCACCGCCCCAGACGACCACCCCGTCACTGAGAAGGGCGGAACCCCGCATGGCCGACGAACTCGTCATCCCCACCACCGGCACCCGCGTCCCACCACTGCCCCGCGCTTGGATGAACCCCGACGTCGAAGCCGCCTACGACCTCAGCATCGCCACCTGGGGCATCCCCAGCAACCTCTTCCGCACCATGGCCCACCATCCCACCCTGGCCATCACCGAAGTCCCCTACGCCAACTCGATCATCTTCGACACCGGCGAGCTCACCGACATCCCCAACCCCGACACCACCCAAGGCGGCACCGTCCGCTATCCCACCTCGGGCTTCCTCGACCGCGTCACCAAAGAACTCGTCATCAACACCGTCAGCCTGCTCAACCGCAGCCGCTACTCCATGACCCATCACACCGTCATCGGCTACAACACCCTCTCCGAACACCTCCCCCACCCGGACCCCGACACCCGCGCCCGCCAGGCCGAGGCCATGCTCCTGCGCCTGGTCGACGGCCACGGCAACCCCACCTTCGACCACCCCGACGCCCCGCCCTACACCGACCTGCACCTGGCCTGCCTCCGACTGGCCGCCGCCACCCAGGCCCACCCCCACGCCGTCACCGACGACCACGTACACCACACCCACCAGGTCCTGCTCGACCACGCACCCGCCGCCATCGCCGCCCACGGCCTCGACCAGTACCCCGGCACCGACACACCCGCCTATCACAACGCCTACGCCACCGGCATGCTCGTCGAACTCACCTGGCTCACCGTCCACTTCAGCGGCCTGCTCAACGTCTGGTTCACCGTCCTGCACACCTACGACGAAGCCGACGTCACCGAAGACGAGATCGACTTCATCGCCGTCTACAACACCACCGTCCCCGCCAGCATCCGCCGCCGCAACAACAGCCTTCTCGGCGCATCCGGCTGGGGGGACGCCCCGACCCGGGATCCGGAGTCCGTACCGCCTCGGGCGGTCGTGACCGCCGGGTAGCCGATGACGACCCATCCGTAGAGGTGAGTCGGCTGTTCACCATCGGACCCGTCCCGGCCAACGGTGCTGTCACAGGGGGGCGAGTGTGGTCGACCGACAGCGTTCACACAGTTCCCTGCCGGGTTGAAGGAGGTACATCTCGTTGCCGCAGCGGCATCGCGGCCAGGGCGGACGCTGTATCACCGCGGCTTCTTCGTGCTTGGGGTAGTCGCAGCCGCGTGACTCTGCCGTCCTGGGGTGGCGTGGTTGGGGCTGTTGGGCGGGCTGGTAGTCGCCGGTGGTGCCGGTCAACTGGCGGAACAGCGCGGCGCCCTCGGGCGGAACGAGATAGACGCGCTGGGAGGTGAAGGCCAGCGGGACGGCCTGCTCGTTGGGTATCAGTTCGGCGACGTCGTCAACGGTCAGCGTCGGCCAGGGAACAGGTTTGGGGTGGTGCCTGCCGCAGTGCCCTCGTCCGTTGGCGGGGCAGTGGTCGAATTCCGTGATGGTGCAGCGGGCGGCACGGATCTTGCGCAGTCCGGTCGCGGTGGCCGCCCGCCGGGGCGGCAGGTTGTCCCAGGAGATCCGGTTGCAGCCCACTGACGGAACCCTGTGGAGCCACTTCGGACTCCGATCGGCATCGGCGAACCACACCGGCAGCCATCCGGCGCGATGCGACCGGATGGTCCGGTTGACGGCCGTGGTGACGGCGATCCGTGAGCGCTGTACCTCGATGCCGGTGGGGCGCGGTCCGCGGATGGCGACGTCGAGAATCGACCCCGTGTCGGTGGTCAGTTCGGTGCACGCGTCGTACCCGGCGTCGCGGGCGGCGCGGTACCAGTACTCCTTCTGCCGCTTGTGCTCATCGCTTTCCACCGCGATGACATGGCCGTCGTGCGCGTCACCGGGGAAGTGCGCCGCGATGTACTTCCCGTCGCGCACGCGGATGAGGAGCTCGTCGCGACCGGGCAGCGCGTCCTGCAGGCACAGCAGGACGCGATCACCCTTGGAGATCTGCCGGTGCAGCGCGGTGATCAACTGGTAGTCGGCGGACGAGAGGTCCGACAGGTCCATGTCGCGTTGTTCGGGTACGTAGTGCACGCGAGTCGTCATGACGCAGCTCCGCATTCCGCATAGCCAGTCCTGCCCGGTCCTTCAACGCAGGGTAGGCCGCCCCACCGACAGAACAGCGCCCCCCGCGGCCGCGACCGAGGGCTAGGCAGGTGCGGGAACGGCTCAAGCCGGGCCGGTGCCATGAGCGATGGGGCGCCGGAGGAGCCGCCTCGCAGCATGGTGCCTTCGTTCGGCCGCGGTTCGGTGCGGGACTGCGGACGGCACTCCGGCACGGTCGGCTCGTTCGGGGCGGCCGCCCCGAACGTCGGGCACGCCTTCGCCGATGTGGACGTCGAGTCCGACGGGCTGTCGATTTGAGTGGGACGGGACGGCCCTCGGTGTGCGTGGTATTCGTTTTCCCCGACCGTGACCCCGGTACCGAGGGCCGTTTCCCGCGTGTAGCGCGGAGGCGACTGTGTGCCGCTATACGGCGGGCCGGAGCAGTGCCCGTGTGATCGGGTCGACGCCCGGCATATTGGTGACGTCCTGGATGATTTCGTGTAGTGCGCTGGTCCAGCGCTGCTGGAGGTGATCGAGCAGTTTGATTTCGATTTCGGGTGCGACGTGGTCGTAGATTTGTTGGATCTTGTCGGGGAGTTTGTGGCCGAGTCGGCGGGCGCGGGCGACGTCGGGGATGCCGTCGGCGATCATCCAGGTGTTGTGGCTGTGGCGCAGTCCGTGGAAGGTCAGTCCGCGTTTGACCGGGTGGACGCGGATGGGTGGGTCGGTGCGGTGGTGGTTGCCGTCGGCGGCGGGGCGCATGGCGCGGCGGGAGAAGTTGGAGCGGCGGAGCAGCTGGCGTTCGGCGGTGACGAAGACGTGCGGGTGGTCGTGGGTGTCGAGGTGGGTACGCCACAGGTCGATCAGGAACGGTGGGAGGGTGATGGTGCGGGCGGACTCGGCGGTCTTGGGTGGTCCGAGTTCGAGGGTTCGGTCGACTTCGTGCAGGGCGCCGATGTCGGGGTCGATGACGAAGCAGCCGTCGTCGAGGTGGGTGTTGAAGCGTCGTAGGCCGGCGAGTTCGCCCCAGCGTGCGCCGGTGTAGGCGGCGCTGATCAACAGGACGCCGGCCCAGTCGCCGACGAGCGTCGCGGCTTGCAGGGCGATGCGCAAGACCTGTTCGGGGGTGGCCCAAAGGATTTCGCGGGCGCGGTGGTGGCGGCGTCGGCCTCGGCGTCGGGGGCGGATGGGGTTGGCTGGGATGATGCCTTCGTCGGCGGCGTCGGCGAGCATCATGTTGAGCAGTTTCATGATTGTCTTGACGGTGCTGTGGGCCAGTCCGGCGGAGCGGAGTTGGGCGGCCCAGGTGTGTGCGGCCAGGTTGCCGAGTTTGTCGAACGGAACGGTGCCCCAGCGGGGGACGATGTGGTTGCGGGCGAGGCTGCGGTACTGGGCGAGGGTGGTGGGGGCGACGTCGATGGAGCCGAACCACGGTTCGACCCAGTCGCCGAACGGCATTCGGCCGGCGGCCGGGTCGACGGTGTGTCCGCCGTTGTTCTCCCGGTTGATCCGGCGCGCCTCGTCTTCCGCGTCGTTTTTGCTGGCAAATCCGGAGAGGGAGCCGAGGGTGCCGTCGTCGCGCAGGTATCGGACACGCCAGGTGTTGTTGCCCGACTTTTCCGCGTAGGCCATTGATGTGATCCTTCGAGGCGTTTCGATGCGGATTGTTGACGGACATATGGATGCATTGTCCGCAGGAGACGATCAAGCGTGTCGTGGTGGTTTCCCGTATCGGGTGACGGTGCCGGCGGGTGCCTGGCGACTGGCGGAGGCGATGTCCTCGATGTCCTGTCTGGCGAAGCGGAGGTGTTTGCCGAGGAAGCGGCAGGGGACGGCGCGGGCTGCGGCGCGGCGGCGCAGCCATGAGGGGCGGACCTGGAGCATGGCGGCGGCTTGTTCGGGTGTGTAGAGGATCGGCGCGGTGTCACCGGGGTCAGTGGTCTCCGGCCGCGAATCTGCGACGGGGAGGTCGGGTTCGATCGGATCCTGTTCCGGTGCCGGAGGTCGGGGTGGGCGAATGGCCGGCGGGTCTGCGGTCGGCGGGCCGGCTGGTGGCGGGGTGGAGGGACGCAGGCGGCCGGGGACTCGTCGTGCGGGTTTCATGGTGTCCTCGCGGGGGTTGCGGGCGGTGGTGGTGTCGGTTCGGGTCGCGTGTGAGGGACTGCAGGACCCGGTCGTGCCATGTGAGTGCGAAGCGGAGGCAGTTGGATTCGCTGCGGTGGCTTGGTGTGCAGCCGGGGGTGTAGCGGCCGGTCAGGCTCCAGGACGCCGAGTCCGAGCTGGTATGGCGTCGGCGTAGCGAGCGAGGCCGGTGAGCTTGACGCCGAAGCCGTGCAGGCGCAGTGCCCGGTCGGCCAGGGAGCGCATGATGCGTTCGACGTCGGCGGTGTGTTGTCGGCGGCAGACGCTGCCGACGCCGACCAGGGGCAGCGCGGCGAGGTCGATTCCGTGTCGTTCGTACAGGTCGGCGCAGCGGTAGTAGTCGTCGACGGACTGGCCCTGCAGGACGGGGATGATCGGAGGTCGGGGGCGAGGTCACGCAGCCGCAGGTAGTTGGCGACGGTGCGGTGTTGGTGGGTGCGCAGGCTGAGTCCGGTGCGGGCGAAGACGTGGTTCTCGGTCATCCAGTCCTGGGGTGCGGCCCAGTCGAGGTTCCCGATCTCGGTGACGTAGCGGCGGACCGCGGTGGCGTAGGCGGCGGGGTCGGTGCGCCAGCGGCCGTGCAGGGACAGTTCGGTGAATCCGCCCGAGTCCAGTGCCCAGGGGCCGCTGGCGCGCGGCAGGCTTCGGCGGTCGGCCAGGCGTCGGTGGCTGACCAGCATCGGCACGCCGAGGTCGAGGGCCAGCCAGGACGGTTGGTGGGTGCCCAGGTAGAACTTCACGACGTCGCCGTTCGTCGGGCGATGCCGGTGCCGTGCAGGAGGGCCAGGGTGAGGACGGTGGCGGCCGTCTTGCCCGCGATCTGTCCGGGAATGGCGGTGAGGTCGCCGAAGGCCAGCGGAACGAACAGCACGCTGTCGACCACGAGACCGGCCAGGTTCGACGCTGCGACCGCGCCCAGTCGGGTACGTGGGCGCAGCCGCGCGTAGACGAGGGTGTCGAGGATCTCCGAGGCGGTGAACGCCACAACGCAGGCCACCGCGATCCGCGGCGTCGCCAACACGGCGGACAAACCGGCCGCGGCCACGATGCCGACGGCCACCCCGCGTACGCCGAGGACGTCGTGCAGCAGGTCCCGGCCGGTCAGGCTCACGCCTGCCGCCAGGGTGCCCGCCGGTACGAGGAGCCCGGCGACGAGGATCGGCGGCCAGGTGACCGAGGCGACGTTGGCGGCGATCACCGACAGCAGGTATCCGGCCATGGTCGTTGCCGCGAGCACCGGGCGACGCCTCGTCGCGGACGACACGCCCGGCGGCCGCGCACGATCGGCCGCAGAGCTCGTGGCGGCGCTCATGCCACACGCTGCCCGGCGGTCGTTGCCGCCGGGGTGGCGGCCGGTTCGCCGGAGCGGCACGACCACGGGGAACAGCCGTCCGGGTCGCCGTCCTCCGCGCTGTCCGATTTCGTTGTGATCAGCCGTAGGTGGCGTCGGGTTCGCGCGGGGGCGTCGAGGTCGACCTGGTCCAGCGGGAGGCAGGAACGGTGCAGGAAGTACTGTCCGCGCAACTGCTGGCCCTGCGTGGTGGCGTGGGGGTAGCCGTGGCGGATGGCGTGGTCGAACTCGACGGCTTCCGCCCAGCCGTCCGGGTCGTGGTCGCGTATCCAGCGCCAGCCCGCGTTGCCGTGGAACGGGCATCCGACGCAGGCGGACTTGACCGTGTTGCCGAAGCCGCGTTCGGCGAGGAAGTCGACGCAGCGGGCTCGGTCGAAGCCGAGGTCGAGCAGCGGGAAGACGTTGCGCAGGAACCGCAGCCCGGAATCCTTGGCGCGGCCGATCTCGTCGACGCTGATGCCGATGGCCTGCTCGGCGTACACCCCGCGCGGCACCCGGAGGGGATGCGGATAGCCCAGCAGTTCGCGGGCGGCCTTCTTCAGCGGAATGATCTTGTATTCAGAGGTGCATTGCCTCCGAGCGAGCCCTCGAGAGCCGTCGGGGTTGAGGGTGTGCAGCGGCATCGAGACGAACCGGTGCTTGGGGTCGAGGGCGTCGGCGCGGATGTCTCCCGCCGAGACCCGGCGTACCGGGATGCCCTTGCGCTCGGCGTACGTGGCCAGTCGTTGCAGGTTGGCGTAGACGGCGCGGGGTTCCCAGCCGGTGTCGGCGAACAGCGCGTAGTCGAAGCGCGAGATCTCGCCTTCGCAGGCGAGCAGGAGCACAGTGGTGCTCTGCACTCCGGCCCCAAGGGACAGCAGTCGCAGGGCGGGCCCGCGATCGGGCACCGCCGGAATTCGCGCGGTCATGCCGCAGGCACCTCCTCGCCGGCCCGCGGCCGGCGGTCGGCGTGGAGAAACTGGGCGAGGTCGTCCAGCAACAGCGACACCGCGTGGGCGGCCTGCCTGGGGACCACGCCGTTACCCAGCGCCCGCAGCTGCGCGGTGCGGGGCAGACCGAGGTCGGTGACCCACCCGGCGGGTAGGCCCATGAGGTGTTCGACGAAGGCGGGCGCGAGCACCGGGCGGCCGTGTGTGCCGGGTTGGGTCGGGTGCGGTGCCGGGCGACCGAGCACTGCCTCCCAGCGACGGATCGCCGCTTCGTAGACACCCCAGTCCACGAGCGCGGACGACGACCAGACAGTCGGCTCGTCGACGGGGCCGCAGGTCGGATCGGGCACCACTACGAAATGGCGCCTCCCGCGCGGTCTGCGGTAGGTCGGAGCAGCCGGAGGACCGCCGAGGGCAGCATCAGATCGCCCTTGGAGCCCCGTTGCGCCGGGCAGCCCTTCGTGCCGTCCGTGGCACGCGGGGTCGGAAGCAGCGCCCGCGGTGGAGTCAGGGAAAGCACCTGTTGCGACAGCGGCGGCCGGAACCCTCGCCCGGCCTTGCGGCCCACCGTGCCGGTGTCCGACGCCCGCGGCGTGGGCAGCAAACGAGGCTGGGCAGGCGGTGTCGGGCCATCCCAGCCGTCCGCGGCTGCGGTGCCGTCCGACGAGCCGTCGCGCGCGGTCGGCGTCGCCGCCTTCCCCGCTTGGCCGGCCGTGTCGGGGCACGCGGAGCCAGGCGAGCAGGAACACCCGTTCCCGGCGGTGGGCGGCTCCGACGTCGGAGGCGCGGACGCTACGCCATGCCGCGTCGTACCCCGCTTCGGCCAGGTCGCCGAGTACACGGTGGAGTCCGCCGTTGCGCCAGCGCAGCGCGGCGACGTTCTCCACGACGACGAGCGCCGGTCGTAGTAGGCGAAGGCCCGCCACGATGTCGGCCCAGAGTCCACTGCGGCCTCCCTTCTCGATGCCCGCGCGTTTGCCAGCGGCGGAGATGTCCTGGCACGGGAACCCGACGACGAGCACGTCGACGGGCTCGATCGCGGTCCAGTCGATGTGCCGCAGGTCGCCGAGGTTGGGCACGCCCGGCATCCGGGCGGCGAGGATGCGTTCGATGTGCGGATCGGGGTCGGCGACCCAGGCGATGCGGCCGCCGCCGAGCGCGGCCAGCACGCCGAGGTCCAGGCCGCCGTATCCGGTGCACAGCGACCCCACGATCGGACCGGTTTCGGCGCGTGAGAGGTCTCGCCTCGGCCCCGGCGGCTTCGCCGGAGCCGAGGCGGAAGCGAGCGGACGTGCGGCTCGCGCACGGGGCGAGCGGGGTGAACGGTGCCGGGTCATGCCGCCCGGCTTTCGTGCGCGGGACCGTCACCGCGGTGGTCGGCGGACCGCGTCGTCCGGAACCGCCCGAGGTCGGTTACGGTCGCGGCGGGCCCGGCGGCGGGCTTGTGCAGGGCGGTGCGGAAGACGAGGACGTCCTCGTGGGCGATCAGGTGCAGCGGCAGCCCGGCCTCGCGCTGCTTGCGGATGAAGTCGCGCTGGAAGAAGCTGCCGCGGGCCACCAGATCGGTGGCGGCGACCCGGGCCAGCAGCACGACGTTGCGCTCCACCGGGATCAGCCCGGCGGTACGACCGCAGGCGAGGATCTGGGAGGGCAGGTCGATCAGCTCGGCGTGCTCGCGCCACGGGCGGATGGTGACGGCGATGTGCCCGCCCGGCTTCAGGAAGGTCCGTAGGGCGGTGAGGATGCGGGTGAACCCGGCCAGCAGTCGGTGGTGGCCGATGTTGGCGAGGTTGCCGCGGTCGAGGGTGTTGCCGTAGCGATGGTGGTACTTATGCACCCCGGCTCCGGGTGCGACCGACACCCGACCGTGGGTCGACGGGCCGTAGGGCGGGGAGGTCACCACCAGCGCCGCCTGCCCGACGTACTCGGGCGGCAGCAGCGTCACGAGCTGCCGGGCGTCGCCGTGGAACACCCGCGCGTCGTGGTCGAGGCCCTGCTCCCGTGCGAGGTCGAGATTCGCGTTGGCAACCTCGACCCAGTGCGGTTCGTACTCGACGCCGACGGCGCGGCGGCCCAGGCGGACGGCTTCGACGAGGGTGGTGCCGATGCCGCACATCGGGTCGAGCACCAGCTCGCCGGGCCGGGTGTAATGGGCGACGGCGTGCCGGACGACCTCGGGCAGCATCTTGGCCGGATGCGCGGCCGACCCCGGGACGTAGGTGTTCTTGCGCTGGGTCTTCGCGTCGTTCTGCGCGGTGGCCCACACCGAGACCGCGGGCGGCTCGGACCGGTCGCCGCGCGGCCCGTCGCCCGGCGTCGTATCCACAGGGTCGTCCACAGCGGTGGGCGGTGCGTCGAGCGCGTCGGTGAGCGTGCGCGGGACGTGCCGGGTCGACTCGTCGTCGATCGCGTCGGTGGTACCGGCCGGGGCGTTCGCGTCGGTGTCGGCGGAGGTCCGGGTGGCGTGATGACGCGTCACGGGCGTGCCTTCCTGGCGGGACGGACCGGGTCGGGCCGAGTCGAAGGTGCGCGGCGCGCTCATCGGACGTCTTCCTTCCGCACGGGAACGTCCGTCGGAGGTCGGTGGTCGTGCGGCTGGGCGAAGACGAGGACGTCGGAGTGGATGCGCCGATGGGGTGCGGGCAGTCCGCGCACCAGCGCGCGGTGCCGCGCACGGCCCTGTGCGTCGTCGCTGTCGGAGTGGTCCGACGTGCCATCACAGCGGTGGTCGGGTGGCGTGTCGGCAAGGTCGAGGCGGCCGTCGCGGACGGGTGCGTGGACGGCGACGATGTGCTGGAGGTAGAGCAGGTCGGCGTTCTGCCCGGCGGTCACCACGGCACCGGTCGGATCGGTCAACTCACCGGTCATCCAGTCACAGTGCGTGAGCACTACGAGGATGCCGCCTGCTCGCAACAGGCGTGCCGCCTGCGGCGCGACGAGGTCTGCAGCGCGGACATCGGAATGGTGTGGAGGCAGGCTGGTGATGACCAGGTCCGCGCTGCCGGCGGTCGTCGACCGGTCGTGCTGCGCGGTGGCTTCGATGGCGACCGCCGGTTTAGCCGGGGCGGCTGCGGAAGCCAGGCCGGAGTCGTTGACGAAGTCCGCCCAGAAGGGGCGGGAGGCCGAGCGGGTCACGGTCGGGTCGGTCGGGGCGTGCTCGACGCGCACGGCCCGGTCAAGGTGTTCGATCGTGCGCACGGCGTCGGCCAGTTCGCGGTTCGGGTCGGTGCGCGGCGCGTGGTCGATGACGCCGTCGATCGCCGCCGGAACGGTTCCCGGTGGTTCCTCGTCGGTGGTGGGCCAGGTGAGCAGGACGACCTGTGCGGCGGGCTGGCTGAACGACGTGACGATCCGCTCCACGAGCGCCGCTGGCCACGTGGCGTCGAGGTCGATCGGGTGTGCGGCGGTCCAGACAGTGGCCGGGGTGGGTGTGGAGGCCGAGCCGCGCGAGCGGGAACGGGTGGTGTCCCTGGTGGGCTTGGCGAGGCTGACGCGGGTGGTGGTCGGGGCGGTCGGCCAGGGACGACGGTCCTCGCCCCGCCGCCCGCCGGGGCGGGGTGAACTGGCGTTGGTGCGCCGTCGGGATGGGTGGCTGTCGGAGTGCTCGGATCGGGTCACGGGATCCCCCTCGCTGAGGCTGGCGTGCCCTGTCGATGCAGGACGTGACGACACCCGAGAACTCCGAAATACAGGCCCTCCGGGGACATTCGGCGAGCCTCTTTTCCGGATGACTCCACGCCCTGTTGAAACTGACGAAGGCTTACGCCTACGTTCGCGCATGCCAGGAGGGTCGACGGATTTCGCGCGAGACGGTGGCGGTGGGTTTTCGACACGGAGTCGTCGCCTGGCCCGACTCGTCGCTTCCGCGCCGCTGCCTCCGGACACCGCTATGACCGGACTGGTATCGAACTAGTACCGGCCTCGACAAAGTGCAGTTGGAGGGTATTACCGCCGCGCTGTCGAGGATCTTGAATACACAGAGTCGATGATCACGCCCACCATGAAAGTGGATCTTCGAGTGATCGGCGAGGCTCCTGCGGAAGGTCGCCGGTACTTTTGCGGTACTAGTCCGGTACCAGTTCGGTAAGTGTTTGGTACTACCCGCTGTGGCGTCCTGGGCGAGTCGTTGTTTTCGACTCGTTTCGGGAGCTGTTCCATGACTTCGTATGACGTCGTTCCGCGTTCGGGTTTCGAGCGTGGTGACATGCCGTTGGACGCCGTCCGGTCGGCGTTCGAGTGGTTGGTCGTCGGCCCGCACCCGGTGGGTGTCGACGGCCGGTTGTTCCCCGGCCTGCCGGCGCGGCGGGTGCCGCTGGACGAGCTGCGCGACCGGCTGCTGCACCGCCGTTGCCCGCAGGCGCTGCGGGACGCGGTGTGGGCGCATGTGGTCCTGCTCGCCCGTACCGAGGGCGGCACCTGGACCGTCGGTGCGGTCGGTGTCGCGTTGCCCGCGCTGATCTCCATCGTCGCCACGCTGTCGGCGAAGTTCGCCGGCGATCCCCGTGACATCCACGCCGCCGTGCTCGCCGGGTTCGTCGCCGAACTCGGAGTGGTGGACCTGCGTCGGCCGCGCATCATGTTGCGGTTGCGGTGGGCGGCCTACCGCGCCGGCCACGCGGCCGTGCGCGAGGCACTCGACCGGCCGGTGCCGTTCAGTCCGGGGTTCCGCTCGACCATGCCGCCACCCCCGTGGGGGCACCCGGACTTCGTCCTGGCCCGCGCGGTCGCCGAGGGCGCCATCACCGCCGTCGAGGCCGAACTCATCGGCTCCACCCGCCTGGAGGGCGTGCCCCTGGCCGACGCCGCGGCGGTGCGCGACCTGTCCTACGAGGCGGTGAAGAAAGCGCGCCGGCGCGCCGAGCACCGCCTCGTCGCCTACCTGCTCGACGACACCGCCGACACCGCGCACGCCGGCGCGGGCCAGGACGATCCGGCGACCCGGGCGGTCGACTCGACGGTCATCACCACCGCCGCCCGGCGCACGACCGGCACCGCCGGTTCGTCGCGCACCGTGACGGCCTTGCGGAAGCGCGCGCCGCGGAAATCGCGGGATCGTGTGTCCCCGCAGGACGGATTTTCCGGAGTTCACGGGTGCGGGAGGAGCTCGGCCTCCCCCGCGCCCACCACCTCCTCGCCCGAGCCGCCGCAGCGGCCGTCGGGTTCGACTCCCGGAGCGTCGCGATGCGCCTGACCTATACCCCTGTCCTTCCTCGCCACGTCGACAACCGACACGTCGACAGTCCCGCACCGGGCCACCGCGCAACCAGCTCACACCTCCGTCCGGCCACCTGCCCCGACCCCGGCCCGCGCGGCCGGTGGGCCGCGATCCCTCCGACCTCTCCTGCGGTTCGGGGGCGCGCGTTTCGTCGGGTGCCCGTGCTCGCCACGATGGTTCTGCTGGTGCTGCTCGCCCCGGGGGCGGTCGCCCAGGCGGACACCGTGGTGCTCGCGATCGCGGGCACCGTGGACGAGGTCCTCGACAACATCCGCAACTGGTTGATGGGCATCCTCGCCGGGCTGGCGACGGTGTTCCTCACGGTGGGTGGTGTGCGTCGGGTGTTCGGCGCCGGTGACCCCGGTGAGCAGGAGAAGGCCAAGCAGGCGTTCAAGTCGGCCGGGATCGGTTACGGCCTGGCCGCGCTCGCCCCGCTGGTCGTCACCGTGCTCCAGGGAATCGTGGGGGCCTGACCATGGCCGCCGCACCCACTGCGCCGCACCGGCACCAGCCGAACGTGCCCTCATCCGAACCCGAGCCTGCATCGCCACCGATCGGCGCCGCCACCGCCGGGCGGGCGGGCCGATGGCGACATCGCACCGTGTGGGTGGTGCTCGCCGGTGTGGTCACGGCGCTGGCCTGCACCGTGCTGTCGGCATCCGCGCAGCCCGCCGATCCGTGTGCCGGCCCGGGGCCGTTCCCTGTGCCGTGTTCGCCGAGCACGACGGGCTCGTCGACGGCATCGCCGCCAACGACGGTGCCGTCCACGACAGCGCCGCCGAACCCGTGCCTCACTCCCCCGCCGGGCCGGCCTTCGCCGCCGCAGTGCCTGCCCGCACCGACGACCTCGTCGCAACCCGTCGGCACGCCGACGGTCACCGCACCGGCGCGCCCGGCGGAGTCCGACTGCGGGATTCTCAACCCAGGCGCGTGCATCGGAGAGGGCATCGCGGGATTTCTGCACCTGCTGGTCGGCGAGTCGCTGAACGTCTTGTTGAGCTGGGTGGGCAGCAGCCTGCTGTCCACGCCGACACTGGCCGACCTTCCCCGTGTCGGGGAGATCTGGGAGCAGTCACGGCTGTTCGTGGTGGCGGTCTACTCGCTACTGGTAATGCTGGCCGGGATCGTGCTGATGGGGCACGAGTCCGTACAGGCCCGCTACTCGGCACGTGAGATCGCGCCACGCCTCGTGGTCGGGTTCCTGGCCGCCAACCTTAGCCTGATCGTGGGCGATCACGCCATCCGCCTGGCCAACGCCGCGACCATGGCGGTGCTCGGTGACGGGCTCGATCCGCAGACCTCGGGCAAGGCGGTCACCGAGCTGTTCGTCGGTATCGTGGCCAACTCACTGGTCACCGGTGGGCTGTTCGCCGGGGCACTGTCGGTGGCGCTCACCGTCCTGCTGGTCGCGCTGCTGGTCGGCTACATCGTCCGGGTCGCGCTCACGGTGATCCTGCTGGCAGGGGCGCCGCTGCCGCTGATGTGCCACGGTCTCCCCCAGACCGAAGGATTGGCGTACTGGTTCTGGCGTGCCGGGGCCGGGGTGCTGGGCATCCAGGTCGGCCAGAGCCTCACGCTGATCTGCGCGCTGAAGGTGTTTCTCGAACCGGGCGGTTTCCGCTTCTTCGGCGCACCCACCGCCGACGGGCTGGTCAACCTGGTCGTCCTGATCGCGCTGGTGTGGATTCTGGTGAAGATCCCGGGCTGGGTGCTGCGACAGGTCCAGGTCGGCGGCGGACGCCGGTCGTTCGTTGCCGGGATGGCACGCGCGTTCGTCTTCGGCAAGGCGATGGGTCTGCTCGGCGGTCGAGGGACAGGTGCCCGCGCCGCGTCCACAGCAGGGGGTGCGGGGCACGGTGCCCGCACGCCGCGAGGGCGTGACCCGGTGTGGCCCGCGCCGGTGCGGGAGTGGGGCGGCATCGGCGGCGTGTTCAGCCCCGAGGCGATCGGACGTCGCCTGCACACCCACCATGCCCGGGAAGTCGCGCGGCGGCGCACGGTGTCCGGTCAACAGCACCTGCGGTTCCTCCAGCCCTCACCCCAGACACCGACGCACGACCTGGCCGGCTGGAGTCCCGCGGGCAGCACCACCACACCCGTGTTCCGCGCCGCCTCTCCCGCCACCGACGACTCGTCGGAACCCGTTCAGCCACCGATCGGCACCGTCGCGGCACCCGTGTTCCGCACACCGGGAGAGGACTACCGTCCCCGGTCCGCTCCACCCCCGACGCGCGCCGCGCCCGTTCCACCCGAGCTACGGTTCCGCCCTCCCACCGACGAGGCTGCCGTCGCACCGGGCCGGCCGGCCGGACGTGCCGAGGCACCGGTGTTCCGACCGGCCTCGCCGCCACCGCCCGGTGCACACGGCCGACGCACCAGGACCCACACACCCGCACCCGTGCTGTTCCGGGCACCGGGTCCGCCCGCCACGCCACCGCCACCGCCCGGTGGTCCGCCGGCGCGAAGTGGTGTTCCTCCGGTCCCTCCCGCACGCCCTGGGCGGCCGGCGCGTCCGGGAGGTGAGCAGCGGTGAGTCACCCCGTCCGTATCCCGGCCGATGTCGACATGCACGACCGCGTGCTCGGCCCGCTGACCGCACGCCAACTGGCCGTCCTCGCCGCCACCGCGACGGTGCTCTACCTGATCTGGGCGGCCACCCGCGCGTTCCTGCCGATCCCGGTGTTCGCGGCCTTCGCCGTCCCGGTCGGCGCGGCGGTGGCGATGCTCGCGTTGGGCAAGCGCGACGGGATGCCGCTGGACACGCTGCTGCTCGCCGCCATCCGACAGCGCCTGGCCCCGCGCCACCGCGTCGCCGCCCCGGAGGGCGTGCGACCGGCACCCGCGTGGCTCACCCCGACCGCAGACCGGACCACCGGCGGCAGGGGCCGCGTCGAGCGACCCGAGCACGTGTCACCCTCGGCGCTGCGGCTGCCGGCCGAGGCGGTCACCGAGACCGGCGTGGTGGACCTGGGCGGTGACGGGTTGGCGGTGGTCGCGGTCGCCTCGACGATGAACTTCGCGCTGCGGACCCCGACCGAGCAGGAAGCGCTGGTCGCCTCGTTCGGCCGCTACCTGCACTCGCTGACCGCCCCCGTGCAGGTGCTGGTGCGCACCGAACGGCTCGACCTGACCGCCCAGATCGCCGAGCTGCGCGACCGCGCGGGCGGGCTGCCCCACCCCGCGCTGGAGGCCGCCGCCGTCGAGCACGCCGACTACCTCGTCCAGCTCGGCCGACAGTCCGACCTGCTGCGCCGCCAGGTGCTGCTCGTGTTGCGCGAACGGTTCGACGGCTCCGTCCCGACCGACGGTCCCAGCGGCCCCGGTCCGCTGGCAGTACTCGGTGCGATGGCGGGCATGCGCCGCAAGCGAACGGGAGGCGAGGCTGCTGCGGGAGTGCGGCGGGCGGCGGAGTCGCGCCTGGTGCGCCGCCTCGGCGAGGCGATCGACCTGCTCGCCCCGGCCGGAATCGTGGTTACTCCGCTGGATGCCGGGCAGGCCACGGCGGTGCTGGCCTCGGCGTGCAACCCCGACAGCCTGCTCCCCCCGTCCGCCGGGCTGGCCGGGGCGGACGAGGTCATCACCACGCCCGGCTCGGACCCCATCGACGACGTCGACGGCTGGGGCCACGAGGACGAGAGGGGATGGTCCTGATGGTCTCCCGTACCCGAGGCGACCACAGCCGGGTCGCCCCGACGGGGGCGTTCTCCGGAGCGGCCGCGTTCACTCCCGACGCGCTGTCGGTCGCCGCGCGGCACGTGGAGGTCGGCGGTGAATGGGTGGCGTCCTTCGCGGTGGTCGGCTTCCCGCGCGAGGTGCACCCCGGCTGGCTCGCGCCGTTGCTCACCTACCCCGGCCGGCTCGACGTGTCGCTGCACGTCGAGCCGATCGACCCGGCCACCGCCGCCTCCCGGCTGCGCAAGCAGCTGGCGAGGCTGGAGGCCGGGCGGCGGCACACCGCCGAGCACGGCCGCCTGTTCGACCCGCACGTCGAGGCCGCCACCGAGGACGCCTACGACCTGTCCTCCAGGGTGGCCCGCGGCGAGGGCAAGCTGTTCCGGGTCGGGCTGTACCTGACCGTCCACGCCACCTCGCAGAAGGCGCTGGCCGACGAGGTGGCCGCGCTGCGATCGCTGTGCGCCTCGCTGCTGCTGGACGCGAAGCACACCACCTACCGGTCGTTGCAGGGCTGGGTGTCGACGCTGCCGATGGGCCTGGACCTCATCGGGATGCGCCGCACGTTCGACACCTCGGCGTTGGCCGCGGCGTTCCCGTTCACCAGCCCCGACCTGCCCGCCCCCGACCCCACCTCGGTCGCGGCACCCTCCGGGGTGCTCTACGGCTACAACGTCGGCTCCCAGGGCTTGGTGCACTGGGACCGGTTCGGCGACGGGATGCACAACCACAACGCGGTGATCCTCGGCCGGTCCGGCGCGGGCAAGTCCTACTTGGTCAAGCTGGAACTGCTGCGATCGCTGTACCGGGGCATCGAGATCGCCGTCGTCGACCCCGAAGACGAGTACGCCCGCCTCGCCGCCGCGGTCGGCGGCACCTACGTCCACCTCGGCGCACGAGGCGTCCGTCTCAACCCCTTCGACCTGCCCATCGCCACCCGACCCGACGGTCACCGCACCGCTCCCAAGGACGCGCTCGTGCGTCGGTCGCTGTTCCTGCACACCGTTATCGCCGTCCTCGTCGGTGGAGCACTAGAGGCGACGGAGCGGGCGGCGTTGGACCGGGCGATCGCCGCGACCTACCAGAGCGTCGGGATCACCGCCGACGCGCGCACCTGGACCCGCCCGTCACCGAAGCTACGGGTCTTGCGCGACCAGCTCGCCGGTGCCGGGCAGGCCGGCGACCGGGCCGCGGGCGAGCTGGCCGCCCGGTTGCACCCGTTCGTAGAGGGCGCGTTCTCTTCCCTGTTCGACGGGCCCAGCAGCGTCAACCCCGAAGGGCACCTGGTGGTGTTCAGCCTGCGCGACCTGCCCGACGAGCTCAAGGGCATCGGCACACTGCTCACCCTGGACGCGGTCTGGCGGCGGGTGTCCAACCCGGCCATCCGCCGCCCGCGCCTGGTCGTGGTCGACGAGGCGTGGCTGCTGATGAAGCAGCCCTCCGGCGCCGAATTCCTGTTCCGGATGGCCAAGGCCAGTCGCAAGCACTGGGCCGGGTTGACGGTGGCGACCCAGGACACCGCCGACGTGCTCGGCAGCGACCTGGGCAAGGCGGTCGTGGCGAACGCGGCGACCCAGATCCTGCTGCGGCAGGCGTCGCAGGCCATCGACGAGATCACCCGGACCTTCGACCTCTCCGCCGGGGAGCGCGCGTTCCTGCTCGCCGCCGACCGCGGACAGGGCTTGCTGTCGGCAGGGACGCAGCGGGTGGCGTTCCAGAGCATCGCCTCGCCGACCGAGCACTACCTGGTCACCAGCAACCCGGCCGAACTCGCCGCCTACAACGACACAAGCGACACCGGCGGGCCGGTCGACGACGGCGAGGCCACGTTCGTCGACCTGGGCTTCGACGGAGACGAGTTCGGCTCCGACACCGACTTCGGCCACGACCAGGTCCATCTCGACGCCGCCTGAGCCGCGCACACCACCACTTCCTCCGCACCTCTCCCGTGAAGGGATTCGTCCATGCCGTACCGAACACCGACGTGGGTACCGCCTGCCCTCGACCAGCCACCGACGACACCGCTCCTCGCCACCGCGCCCACGCACTCGACGGCCCCTGTCGCCGCCGGGTGGCTGGAGGACTACCTGCGCGACCCCGGCGGTGCCCTACTCGCGCTCCTGGATCGGCTGCGTGACCTCGCCCTGGACTGGTGCCCGGTCGCGGTCCCCGTCCTCGCGATGCTCGTCACCGGGATCGTGCTAGGCCGGCGGTGGTGGGCACGGCGCTGCCACGAGCTGCTGCTGGCCGACGCCCGTCAGGTCACGGTGCTCGCCCCGCCCACGGTGGATCCCGCGGGCGGGGCCGCGTTGTGGTCCAACCTGGTCGGGCTGCTGCGGCCCGGGTGGCGGCGGGCGTTCACCGGCCAGCCGCACGTGGCGTGCGAGTACCTGTTCTCCGAGGCCGGGGTGGCGATCCGGTGGTGGGTGCCCGGTGTCATCCCGCCCGGCCTGGTCGAACGCGCCGTGGAGGCCGCCTGGCCCGGCGCGCACACCCGCGTCGGCCCTGCCGAACCACCGCTGCCGACACCGAACGAGGGGCAGCGGCGGCTGGTGGTCGGCGGCGAGCTGCGGCTGGCGCGCCCGGAGGCGTTGCCGATCCGCAGCGACTTCGACGCCGACCCGATCCGCGCCCTGATCGGTGCTCCGGTCGGGCTCGGCCGCGAGGAGTACGCCTGCGTGCAGGTGCTGGCCCGCCCGGTCACCGGCCGCCGCGTCCAGAAGGCGCGCCGCGCCGCCCAGCGAGTCCACACCGGCGGCTCGACCCGTCTGGTCGGCCGCCTGCTCGACGTAATCACCCCCGGCACCGACAGCCGCTCCCGGCGTACGGCTGCGGTGCGGACGACGACCGGGGCCCTGCACAGCGATCCGCAGACCTCGCTGGAGTACGCGGCGCAGAACCGTGCGATCGTGGGCAAGCAACGCGGCAGCCAGTTCGAGACGGTCGTCCGCTACGCCGTGGCGACCCTTCTGCCCGCCGACGCTGACAAGGGTGAGCTCCGCCGGGTGCGGGATGTCGCCCGAGGCCGGGCACACGCACTGGCGGCGTCGTTCGCCTCCTACACCGAGCACAACCACTACACCCGCCACCGCGTCCGCCGCCCCGGTCAGGTGATCGCCTCCCGTCGTCTGGGACGGGGCGACCTGCTCTCGGTGCCCGAGCTGGCCGCGATCGCGCACCTGCCCACCGACGAGGCCATCCCCGGCATCCAACGCGCCGGAGCCCGCGCCATCGCACCCCCGCCGGGCATCGCCACGCCGGGACCCGAGGCCAAGCCGATCGGGGTCACCGACACCGGCCACCAGCGCCCCGTCGCCCTACGCGTCCCCGACGCCCGCCACCACCTGCACGTCATCGGCGCCACCGGCTCCGGCAAGTCGACCCTGCTCGGCAACATGATCCTGGCCGACGCCGAGGCGGGGCGCGGGATCGTGCTCATCGATCCCAAAGGCGACCTCGTCACCGACGTCCTGTCCCGCCTTCCGCGCTCGGCAGCCGATCGAGTCGTGCTCTTCGACGCCGACAGCAAGGCCCGGCCGCCGTGCCTCAACCCCTTGGACGGCGGCGAGACCGACCTGACGGTGGACAACCTCGTGTCGGTGTTCCGGCGGGTCTACTCGGCGTTCTGGGGACCGCGCACCGACGACGTCATGCGCGCCGCCTGCCTCACCCTGCGCGCCCAGGAAGGCGTCGCCACCTTGGCGGACCTGCCCAAGCTGCTGGCCGACGAGGCGTTCCGCAGCCGGGTCACCGCCGGGATCACCGACCCCGTGCTGCGCGGATTCTGGTCCTGGTACGAGGAACTCACCGACTCCTCCCGCTCCCAGGTCATCAGCCCGCTCATGAACAAACTCAGGGCGTTCCTGTTGCGGCCGTTCGTCCGCGACGCGATCGCAGGCGGACACTCCACCGTGGACATGGGTCGAATCCTCGACGGCGGGATCTGCCTGGTGCGCATCCCCAAAGGCTCACTGGGCGAGGAGACCATCCGACTGGTCGGATCACTGGTGGTCGCCCGGACATGGCAGGCCACCACCGGGCGGGCCCGCACACCGCAGCGGCAACGCCGGGACGCGAGCCTGGTCATCGACGAGTGCCACAACTTCCTCAACCTGCCCTACCCGATCGAGGACATGCTCGCCGAGGCCCGCGGGTTCCGCGTCAGCATGACCCTGGCCCACCAGCACCTCGGCCAGCTCCCCCGCGAACTGCGGGAGGGCATCTCGACCAACGCCCGGTCGAAGATCTTCTTCAACACCGGCCCCGAGGACTCGCGCGAACTGTCCCGCCACACCGCACCGCGACTGTCCGACCACGACCTCGCCCACCTCGGCGTCTATCACGCCGCCGTGCGCCTGGTGCTGGGCGGCGAGCAAGCGCAGCCGTTCACCGTGCTCACCCAACCCCTCCCGCCCGCCGTCTCCGGACGGGCACGGGAAATCCGCGGCATCGCACGCCGCGCAGCGCGGACTCGCGCGACCGAAACCGTCACCGACGGGCCCGCAACCACCCGCACCCGGCCGCCTCGCGGCTCGTCGGACAGTTCCCGACCCGCGAACCGGAACGAGCCCGTCGCCCACCCGCGTAGCGCCGACCCCCGCCGCAACGGCTGACCTCACCCTCGCCCGCTCTTCCACCCGCCATCACACCCCGGCGCGCTTCGCGCCGGCGCGGTTTCGCACTGCCCACCCGCCGGAGGCACCCGTCATGATCACCAACCCCACCCGCCAGCGCGCTCTGCGCGGCCACAAGCCGACCCGACCCACCCCGCGTGCCGCGAACACCGCCGAGCACCAAGCCGTGCTGGCGTGGCGGCTGACCCCGCGCGACAAGTGGATCGCCCGGATGCTCTGGGAGCACAAGGTCCTCACCGCCCACCAGATCACCGCGCTGGCCTTCCCCAGCTTCCGATCAGGCCGAATGCGGCTGCGTGAGCTCTACCTGTGGGGTGTCGTCGACCGGTTCCAGCCCTTCGTCACCCTCGGCACCGCACCCATGCACTACGTCCTGGCACCCGCCGGTGCGGCCGTGCTCGCCGCCGAGGACGGCCGCGACATCAAGGACCTCGGCTACCGGCACGATCGGGTCTTCGGCGTCGCCCACAGCCTGCGCCTGGCTCACATCGTCGGCGTCAACGAGTGGTTCACCGCCCTGGTCGACCGTGCCCGCCACCCCCACCCGGGCGAACAGGTCGAGCTGGCGGCGTGGTGGTCGGAGATCCGCTGCGCCCGCCACTTCGGCGATCTGGTCAAACCCGACGGCTACGGCCGCTGGCGACACCACGACCAACACGGTGACCGGCAGGTCGAGTGGTTCCTCGAGTACGACTTCGGCACCGAGGCGCTGGCCAAGCTCGCCGGGAAACTCGCCGGCTACGCCGCCCTCGCCCAAGCCACCGGCATCACCACGCCGCTGTTGGTGTGGCTGCCGACCTCGCGGCGCGAGGCCGCCGCCCGCCCGCTGCTCGCGAAGGCGTGGCGCGACCTCGACGACCGGCGCTGCGTGCCCATCGCGACCGCGGCGGCCGAGCTGCTCGACCCCGAGGCCGTCCGGCCGAGCCCGGCCGACGAAGTCTGGCTGCCGCTCGACGCCCCGACCGGAGCGTCCCGACGAGCGCTGTCGCGTTTGCCTGATGCCTGGCCGCACGTACCGCCACCGGTCACGCCCACCGAGGAGACCTCCGAGGGGGCCGACTCGCCGCAGCCGATGTCGCCTCCGCCCTCGCCGATGCCGCCCACCGCGACCGGCCCACGGGTGCCACGCAGGGCGGGCCGGCGGGGAAGGTGGTGACAGCGTGCTGGCCAGGATCGCCATCGGAGCGGCGGCCTTGTTGCTGCTCATCCCCGTCATGATCGGCCAAAGCATGAATGCCGTGATGGGGGCACTGTTCGGCAGCTCCTCGAACACCACCATCACCTGCACGGAACCGATCATCGACATCCCGGCCGACTACTGCCTGCTCTACGTCACCGCGGCCACGGCGTGTCCCGGCCTGGACTGGACCGTGCTCGCGGCGATCGGCAAGGTCGAGACCGACCACGGCCGCCTCGCAGCACCCGGCGTGACCGAAGGCGAGAACGTCGCCGGGGCCGGCGGGCCGATGCAGTTCCTCCAACCGACCTTCGACGGCGTCATCGCCGCACACCGAATCCCGCCCGGCGGGGCCAGCCCGCCCTCGCGGTACAACCCGCACGACGCCGTCCACGCCGCGGCCTTCCTGCTCTGCGACGAAGGCGTCCGCCGAGGCGAGCTCCGGGCGGCGATCTTCGCCTACAACCACGCCGACTGGTACGTCGACATGGTCCTCGAACAGGCCACCAAGTACGCCGAGGCGGCCGCGGCCAGTGTCGGCAACGGCGACTGCAACGCCATCCAGGCCCCCAACGCCGTCACCCTCGCGGCGATCAACTACGCCTGCGGGATGCGGGGTCTGCCCTACGTGTGGGGCGGCAACGGGCCTGACGACGGCGACGCGGGCTTCGACTGCTCGGGCCTGACCACGGCCGCCTACGCCGCCGCCGGAGTGACCCTGCCCCGCACCGCCCAGACCCAGTTCGACGCGGGCCCGCGCGTCCCGGCCAGGCACCCACTGCTGCCCGGTGACCTCGTCTTCTACGGCACACCCGGCAACATCCACCACGTCGGCCTCTACATCGGCGGCGGACTGATGATCAACGCCCCGACCTTCGGGCAACCGGTGCGGATCGACCACTACCGGTACAACGGCGACGACTACGCCGGCGCGACCCGCCCGGCGGCCCCTATCGCGGCGTAACGGGTTCCACCTCGCCCACGCCCGCGCCGACGATCGCGGCGAACGGTTGGCCGTACTGATCGACCAGCACCACCTGCTGGACGAACGTCGGCCACGCGACCGGATCGAGCGGGATGATGTTGTGGGCGCTGACGAGCTCGAACAACATGGTGATCACCGCGCGGCTCGTCGCAGGTGCGGGGACGGTGTCGAAGCCCTCGACGCGGATGTGCAGCATCCGCTGCCACGGGAGCACGGTCACGACCGTGCGGGTGTACGGCGGAAGATCGCCTCGCTTACGTGCCTCGGTGATGTCGTGAGAGATGCGCACTGCGATGGCTTCCAAGGTGTGGCCGGGGCCGTCTCCGGCCTTCGCGCCCCGCACCATCGCGCTGTCCGGGGTGCGTAGGAATCCGTCCACGGTATGCCTTCCCAGGGGCGGGCCGGCCGGCCGACCGTGCACGTCGACATGGGTGGCCCGGCCGTCGGACAGGGGGTCACCGCCGGCGGCGTGGTTGGATCGTCTGTCCTCGGCCGACGCGCAGTTCGGCGCGCAGGTCACCGAGAGTGCGTCCGTCCGAGGTTCGTTTCCACGCCTTCCAGCCGTTCTGCGGCTTGTCGCCGAGCGCGGTCATCGGGCCGGAGGGGTTGACGTAGGCGCGGCCGTCGGCGATGACCAGGGTGCCGTCGGAGCGGATGCGGGCGGTGTGTCGGGCACCGCGCGCCGGACGGTCCCAGACGAACTCCTCACCCGCGTGGATCAGGCCGGCGGCGAGCAGGTCCACGAGGCCGCCGTTGCCGCCCCAACCCCGCAGGGGTCGACCGGCTGTCGCGCCTGTCGGGACCGGTGCGGCCTCGGTCGCTTCGACGTGCAATTCCATGATCGCCGCTGCGGTCACCGCGACGGTCCAGGGCCAGCGCGTGTCCATCCCTTCCCACTCGCCGACACGCATCCACCGGTTGCCGTGGGCGAGCAGCATTTCCACGTCCACCTCGTCGTCCGGCGACTCGCTGTCGGGTGCGGTCAACACGAGAACGAGATCGCCCTCGCACATTGCGGCCTGCGGCCGGTCGGGCAGCCAACACCCGGCGAACAGCGCGACTTCGCCTTCCCGATCGGGGTCGGTTGCACCCAGGACATCCGCTGCCAGCACGAGCAATCCCCACGTGTTCTCGGGTTGCCGCATCGGCGTGGCGGCGACCGACGGGGCGAGGATCACCGCATCGGGCGGAAGCCCTTCCTGCCACAACATCGTCGCCTCGTCGTCGTCCTGTGACGTGACGGGGAACGGTTCAGGCGGAGTCGCCGCGGTGTCGTCGCCCAGCCCGGCGACGGCAGCGTGCGGGTCGGGGTCAGGGGGCGTCGGTGAGGTGGTGTCGGTGGTCATAATTTTTGTGTCCCCTCGGGTTTGGGTCATCCAGGGCCGAACGGCCGACCTGTATGGACGCTTCGTGACCGCCGCGGTGTCAACGCGCAATGTGCGACCGGCGACGAAGTGAACCCTTGTGGGTTAACGGTTTGCCATCTTGTGGGGCGTCTACCTGGGGCAGAGGATCGATCCGGCTATTCCCGCTTGACTTCATGGCGGCAAGGAAGCGTCCATAGTCGTGTGGCCCGAAACCACCGGATGCGCACCGGGGGCCGCACACGCTCCGGCCGGGGCATGACCACTCACCCACACATCACTTCCTGCGAGGCAGTCATGTCCACCAACGCCAACCCGACGCTGCAAGCCGTCCCCAATCCCGGCAAACCACGCACCGAAACCGAGGAAAAGCTGTGGCAGGCCCTGCTCGACCACCCCGCCAGCACCGCTGTCGCGCTGTCGACCGCCGCCGGAATCGGCAAGTCCACCGCGCCGAAGATCCTCGCCCGCTGGGAGAAGGACGGCCTCGTCGCCCGCACCGCCGGGATCGCCGACGGCGGGTCGCGCCCCGCCGACCGCTGGTCGATCACGACCGAGGACCGGCACACCGACGAAGAACAAGCCGTGGCCCAAGGACCGGTTGGTGACCAACCCACCTCCGCTCAGCCCGCTCCGGAAAACGACACACCCACCGACGACCAGCCCACCGCGTCGGGTGACCCACAGGTGGATGCGCAGCCGAAGGGCGAGCGACTGGCACCGGGGGCGTTGCGCGGGATGGTCGAGGACTACCTACGAGAGCACCCCGACCAGGACTTCACCCCGAACGTGATCGGCAAGGCACTGACCCGGTCGGCCGGTGCGGTGCACAACGCGCTGGAAAAGATGGTCGACGGCGGCTACGCCGTGCGCACCAGCGACAAGCCCAAAAGGTACGCGCTCGCCCCGGCCTCCGACGACTCCACCACGAACAGTTGAAGGACCCGGGCGGGATCACCACCCGTCTTACGTCACTCACACCCCGACGACATAACGGGAGCACCACCATGCGCACCTGCCGCCCGGCGGACGCCACGGCCGCCGATCACGCAACCCTCACCCCCACACCGCACGACCCTGCCATCGCGGACTTCTACGACCAGCACAGCACCGAATCCCGATGGCTCGGAGCCGTCCAAGGCCACGCCGACCCGGGCTCACTGCGCACGATCGACATCGGACGAAAGATGTTGGAGGCGACCGACCCGGACACCTTCGCCTCGGCCGTGGCCGACCTGCTCGACGTGTGGGCAGACCGGGACGACGGTCTGAGCCATCCGCCGTCGGACGGGTGGCCATGGCCGTGGCCGGACTCCCGCCACGCCGACTGGGTCTACACCTTCGACGGACACCGCGTCTGGGTCGTCACCGACCGCACCACGGTCGGCACGGCCATCCCGACAGCCCTGATTCCCGACCCCGAAGACGTCCTCGCGCGACGGGTCGAACTGCTCGACGACCTACACCGGCGAACCGACCCCACCGCCGAGGACCACCCCAACGCTCCCGGACAACCCAGCCCTCGCCGCAGCCGCTTCGACCTGTTGCACGAACACGTACTCCGCGCCGGCGACCGCACGCAGCCGTTGACCGACCGCGAGATCGCCCACCTGGCGTTCGCGCTGACCAACCCGCTGGTCCGCGACGCCTGCCTGTCCTTCGCCATCAGCGAGCACGCCCACCACGCCGAGGCCCTGTGGACCGAACTGATCAGGACCAGCCCCGCGCCCGAACGAGCCGAACCCGCCGCGCTCCTGGCCGCCTACGCCTGCCTGCGAGGAGACTTCGACCTCGCCGCCGCCGCGATCGGCCACGCCGAGCGCAGCCACCCCGGGCACCGCCTCAGCGAACTGCTCGGCACCGCACTACGCAACGGCATCGACCCACAAGCCCTACCCGAACTGGCACGACACAGCCGGGAACTGATCACACAGCTCTAACCCCGAGACCTCCGACGGGAGTGCCCCTCAACCAGCCGTCGACGGCTCGGCCAGAGCCATCGACGGCTTCTCCGCGGCCCATCCCCAGGCCACACATACGGGACGGTGCCGCCGGTCAGATAGTCCCAGCGCTGGTCCGCCCTAATCCGCTTGGTCGCCCTCATACGGGCCGATGGCGAGCCGTGTTCGTCAACCAAAGCCGTACCCAGGCTCGACTCTGCACTGCGAGCCGCTGACCGAGGTCTCGCTGGCCTGTGCCGACCCGTGGGCATCCGCATCCCGGATCGGCGACGCACTGAAGCTCACCTGATCCGACACACCCGGATCCAATCGACTCGGGTCGCAGGGCGCGCCTGGACCAGCTCCTCCGCGGTTCGGTCGCCTTGGCTGCCCACTTGAAGACGCTCCGGCAACACTGACCTGTCGTCGCATGAACCGAAGCTTCACCAACCGAATTCAGTCAATACTGAAGTACTAGTGAGAATGCGGATGGACAGCGACATTCACAATTCCCGGCACCGTGCCCTCCAGCCGTTGTGTACGTTCCCGGACCACCGATGTTGCGCTGCGACAGCCATGTCGTCAGCGCGGCCGGTCGCGTGTACATCACTTCACCGCCGCGCCGGTGTTGACCTTGCCGCAAGGTGGTCCGGCCATCGGCCGGGCCACCTTGCGGCCTATCCGTGACCCCGGCTCCACCGGACCCGCGGTGGGTACCCCTGCCAGCCGACTGCACCGTGAGCCTGCACTCTATCGGCGTTGGCGTCACTCCGGACTTGGCAGGTCGTCCGGCACAATGTCCGACAATGGTTGCCCCAAATCCCGCCGGAAGGCGTCAGCTGTCGAGATTATCTCCAATTCCGCCAGCACATGTTCGTCGGAACTGACGAACCCGTGACCGTCCAGACTCGCCCAGAGATGGTGCGCCGCATCCAGCAGCGCCGACCGCCGCTCGCCGGGATCGACCGCCACGGCGGCGGCACGAACGAACTCTACCGCCATGTCCGTGTCGGAACCGTCGCCGGAGGCCCACCACGAGGCCAAAGCGTATTCAATTCTCACCCGGTCGAGCAGCGGAACCGGATGGTGCGGGCGATCGACCCATCGTTCGACGCGCGCGAGGGTGCGCCGCAATTCTTTCTCGAATGGATGCACCTCTGCACCGTATCGCATGCTCCGACGCGACCCGAATAATGCGGACACGACACGAGTGTTAATGTGCGCTGTGCACGGAGGCGGGCGGTCCCCCGGAACACCGGTGGCGGCGCAGCGGGCCGGCGCGTCAACTAGCTTTGCCACCGGCGGCCTCCGTGCACCTTCCCGACGCCGACAGACCCACGGGCACGACAGCGCCCACAGCGAATACGTAATTCGACGCGGTCCGCAGCACGGCGTCGGTGGCCGAGAGCGCGGACGCGGCGGGTCTGCACCGGGCGGAAGCGCGTCGACCACCAGGACGCAGTGGCCGAGGCGAGTTCGGCAGCACACCGACCACGATGGGCGTAGGGCGACGCCAGACCCACCCACCACGCCCAACACCACGTCGACCAAGCGCACGAACCGGCACGACACGCATCGCTCTCGCCGAGGACGTCCGACACGCCGACCGGGCGCGCAGGCCATCGAGCAGCAACCGGCCATCGATGTGGTAGCAATACGTAAGGTAACCGACGGCCGACCACACCAGGTCAGGCACCACGCGCCACCGCTATAAACGTGCGATCTCCGCGAATCTGGTAATTTCCGCTGAAATGGCGGATCTGAGGGGTTGCTGTGGACACGCCGCGTCTGCTGAAGCTGTCGTTCGGGATCCGTGACCCTCCGGGGCTGTGCGCCAACATCCACGCCAACCGGATCGAGGCAGCGGTCGCGGCGTTCGTCGGCGCGGTGCAGAGCCTGGCCGGCACGGTGTTCCCGCCGTGGGACGACCGGATCGTCGCCGGCCACAGCCGGTTCTACGAATGGCAGGCTGGCACCACCGTGACCACGCTGCCCAGCACGGAGAAGAACACGGTGCCCGCGGGCAAGGACGCCTCACCTCGACACGAACCCGGACCACATCACCCGAGAAGGAGATCATGAGCATCGACGAGCGCGAGCAGTACGCCAAGCAGATCCGCGCGGCACTCGAGGAGGCGGCCGCGGAGTACGAGCAGCTCGCCGCAGCGCTGCGGCGTCTGAACAGCATGGTCGACCGGATCGGGCAGACACACGCCAGCGGGTCGATCACCGCCAACACCATCGCCGTCGAGGCCGCGCGGGCGATAGGCCGCAACACACCGAGCCTGGCCACACTGCTGGCCCGGACCGGGGAATACGACTCCGAGGTGCCCAAACTCCCCAACGCGTAGGAAATCCGCCTCGGGCGCGACGACTTCATCGTGGCCGCGTGGCGGAACAGGGAAGGAGCCCCGCTGCGCCGGACGCAGACCAGGACCGACCTATCACCTCGAAGAGGACGGACGTCATGTCGATCAACTTCTACCTCCGGACCCCGCACGACGCGCCGGATGCCGAGGGCCTGCACATCGGCCAGGACGCCGCGCGGACGCAGTTCCTGTTCCGTGCCCACCCCGCAATGGGCCTGACCAACGCCGACGCCTGGCGGTCCTTCCTGGAACGGCCCGGCATGACGATCGTCAGCGAGTACGGCGCCGAGTACCCGCTGGAGGAGTTCTGGGCTCGGGCCACCCTGCGACCGGCCGACGCTGGCGGACCGAACGCGCTGTACCCCCGCTGGCCCGCGGGTGCCCGTGGCTCCCGGGAATGGAACGACGCCGCCGGACACCCCTTCGCCGACTACGAGTTCTCCTGAAGCGGGCGGAACGGCAGCCCGTCACACCGCTGATCGTCCCACGACGTCCCTGGGTATTCGCCGACCGGGAAGGGGCCAGCCAGCGTGGCTGACCGACCGGCAACCGCGGCTGGACGCCGCACAACGCGACGCCGCCGATGCGCAGCGGCCGTGGTCGCCAAGCCACCGGACCGCTACGCGCGGCGGCCAAGCACCACCAGCACGGCACCACCAGCACGGCCACCAAGCGCACCAGCACCACCCGGAATGTCAGGGGCAGGGCGTCGATCGCCTGTCAGTGACGAAAGGGCCAGGGGCTCGGCGTCCGGGCCGGCGGAGCCGTCGTTATGCGGGTGGGCCGATGCCGGTCGGGTGAATTCCGCCGACGCCGGCCGGCGCAGCGGCGGGGCGGTGCCACGCTGTGCGCCATCAGCCGGCGACCGGACCGGGAGGTGCCCGCGGTGGTGACACCCGAGCTGCGGCAGCCCGACGACCCTGCGGAGAACGATCCCCTGGAGGACGACCCGCCGCCCAGGGCGGGCGACGACGGCCCGACGCAGGTCCGCAACACGATGTCGGGGACCGTGGGCGTAGCGGTGCAGGCCGGTGCGGTGCACGGCGACGTGACGCTGCACGCCGCGCCGCTGCCGCCCGCGCCGGTGGTGCCGCGGCAGCTGCCCGCCGCACCGGCCCTGTTCGCCGGGCGGGCGGAGGAGCTGGCCCGGCTGGACCGCGTGCTGACCGCCACCACAACGCCCGCCGACCCGGCGGGCGGTGGGCAGGGCGCGACGGTGCTGGTCTCGGCGATCGGCGGGGCTGGCGGCATCGGCAAGACCTGGCTCGCGCTGGCCTGGGCACACCGCCGGCTGGAGCGGTTCCCCGACGGGCAGTTGTTCGTGGACCTGCGCGGGTTCAGTCCCACCGGCGAGCCGGTGGAGCCGGCGGTGGCGGTGCGCGGGTTCCTCGACGCCTTGGGCGTCGAGGCGAACCGCATCTCCACCGACCTCGACGCCCAGGCCGCGCTCTACCGCAGCCTGGTCGCCGGGCGGCGGATGCTCATCGTGCTGGACAACGCCGCCACCAGCGACCAGGTCGCACCCCTGCTGCCCGGCTCGCCGTCCTGCACGGTGCTGGTCACCGGCCGTCACCGGCTGGCCTCGCTGATCGACCGGCACGGCGCCCGCCACCTGCCCCTCGGCGCCCTGACCCACGAGGAGGCCCGCGGCCTGCTGGCCGCCCGCCTGGGCGCCGACCGCGTCGCCGCCGAACCCGACGCCGTGGACGAGGTGATCCGGCTGTGCGGGGGCCACCCGCTCGCGCTGTCGATCACCGCCCGCACCGCCGAGCCCCACCCCGACGTCGCGTTGGCCGAGACCGCCGCCGAGCTGCGCGACCTCGGCCTGGAGGCCCTCGACCACGACACCGACCCCGCCGCCAGCCTGCCCACCGTGCTGTCCTGGTCCCTGCGCCACCTCACCGACACCCAGCGCACCGTGTTCGCCCTGCTGGGCATCGCCCCCGGCCCCGACACCACCCCACCCGCCACCTCCGCCCTCACCAGCCTGCCCGACCGCACCGCCCGCAGGACGCTGAACGGGCTGGAGAACGCCTCACTACTGGAACGGCGACCGGGCGGCCGCTACGCCATGCACGACCTGGTCCGCCGCTACGCCAGGAACACCGCCCACACCACCCTGCCCGAGCACGTGCGGGAAGCGGCCCTGACCCGGATGGGGGACTTCCACCTGCACACCGCCCACACCGCCGACCGCCTCCTGGACCCCCACCGCGCGCTCGTGCGACCCGAGCCGCCCGCCGCCAGCGTGCACCCGCACCCGCTGCCCGACACCGCCGCGGCGCTGGCCTGGCTGGAAGCCGAGCACGCCACCCTGCTGGCCACCCAACGCACCGCCGCCACCCTCGGCCACCACCACACCGTCTGGCACCTGGCCTGGAACCTGACCGTCTTCCACCTCCGACGGGGACACCTGCACGCTGCAGTCACCACGTGGCGGGCCGCACTGGAGGCCTCCGATTACCTACCCGACTCCACCACCCACAGCCGCGCCCACCGGCACCTCGGCCGCGCCTGTTCCCTGCTGGGCCTGCACGAACAAGCCACCACCCACCTGGAGCAGGCCCTCGACCTGGCCGTACGCCACCACGACCCCACCGAACAGGCCCACACCCACCAGGTGCTCGCGATCGCCTGGGAACGACGGGGGGACGACCGGCAGGCCCTCGAGCACGCCCACCACGCCCTCGACCTCATTCGCGCCCTCGACCAGCCGGTGTGGGAAGCCAACGCGCTCAACCAGGTGGGCTGGTACGCCGCCCGCCTGGGCCGGTTCGACACCGCCCGCGAACACTGCCAGGCCGCCCTCACCCTGCACCGACACCACCACGACCCCGGCGGTGAGGCGGCCACCCTGGACAGCCTGGGCTACATCGCCCACCACACCGGCGACCACCACCAAGCCCTCAACCACTACCACCAGGCCCTCACCCTGAACCGCGACCTCGGCCACGCCTACACGGTCGCGGACAACCTAGACGGCGTGGGCCATTCCCACGCCGCCCTCGGCCGGCACGAGCAGGCCCGCACGGTGTGGCGGGAGGCGCTGCAGCTGTACCGGGAACAAGGCCGCGACGCCGACGCCGACCACGTCGAACACCAACTCGACAACCTCGACCACGCCGGCTGACAGGCAGTGACGCCTACCTTGCGCGAGACCGAGGTGCACCTCGCGGCCGGACACGACCAGCACGCAGGCCGGCCCGTGGCCACCCGACGTCGACCACGCCGAGGCGCACGCGGCCGCCGGCTGGACCACGACCACGCACTGAACGCGGTGCAGCCGAACCCCCCGGACATCGACCACCCGGTCGCTGAGAAGAACACGGCCGCGAACACCACACCGACCGGCCGAGCAGGCCAAGCCCGGGTGCCAGAGACCGGTCCCCTGCCGTCATGCCCGCGACACCCCTACTTCCCCGGCGGCCATGACCGAGCGCGTGATCCGAAAGCTAACGGCTTGTCCGTGCTCGTTGTTAGGTCTCGCTGTTTACTGCGGAGTGCGGATGAACGTCAGGAACCGTTGTTCGGCCTCGAAACTGTCGCGAGCGGTGAGGACGGTGGTCAGTAGTTGGACGGCGTGACTCTCGGAGTCCAGGCGCACAACGTGACGGTCATGGGTGAGGGGCAGGCCGAGTGCGGTGACGATGCGCCAGTCGGACTGGCGGGCGCGGTCGGCGCAATAGTAGCTGCCGACGAGCCTGCCGTCGCGGGTGACGGTGCCGTACAGCGTTTGTTGGGCGTCGGCCGGGTCGGCGACGATCGCGGTCACCTCGCAGCCGTTGTCGGTGAAGCGGCGTGTGACGATCTCGATCTCGGGGGCGTCGTGCGGTGTCATCGCTGGTCTCCTCAGTGGGGGGTTGGTGAAGGCTGTGCTCGGCGGTGGTTGGTGGTCTGGTGGCCGCGGCCGAGCCGTTCGGCGTCATGGCCGCGCCCGCAGCAGAAGTCCGGTCTTGCTCGACATTGGGCTCAGCCCGCCGCCCTTCTCGGGCGTTCTCGCGCTGTGGTCTCGCTGGCCGGAGGCAGTTCGGCGCAACCCGGCTGGTGGTCGGACGCCCTCAGGTTTGCCCAGGCGGGTTGGGTGTCGTGGTCGGGGTCGAGGTGGTCGCCGAGGTCTGCCAGGGTGGCGACACGGGTGACGGGGGCCTCGGTGGAACAGTCGGGGCAGCGGTGGAGCAGCAGCCATGACTGGCCGGGGGTGGTGTGGTCGGGGAGGAACCGCCATGCGTGCCCGGTGGCGGGGTCGGTGACGGTGATCAGGTCGCCGGGGACCTCGCCGGTTCGGGTGGGGTAGGTGCGGTGGGGGTCGTCGATGACGAGCACGGTGTCCACGGGCACCTGCAGGGCGGCGGCGATGGTGCGGGCGACGCGGGCGCGACGTGCCCACCGGTTCCATGCCTCGGGATTGTCGTGGCGGCGGTGGAATCCGTCAGGGTCGGCGGCGCGGTGGGTGCGAGCGGCGTGCACCGCCCGCTCGGCCAGTCCGGACCCCTCGATGGTCATCGCGACCATCCGAGGGCGTCGGCGGCGGACTCGGGCAGGTGACCGACCTGCTCGCCCACGCCGAGCCACACCACGGGTGGTTCGGTGGGCGGGGCGCCGTCGCCCTCGGCGTCGTCGGGGGTGCGCACCACCCGGGCGAGGAGGTGTTCCATCGGGTAGCCGGGTTGGGTGGCGACCCGCAGGAGTGTGGTCGGTTCGTGGACGGACAGGGCGGCGATCGCGGCACCCACGGTCGCGAGTGCGGTCGTGTCGGTCATCGTGGTCACCTCGTGTGGTGTGGTCGGTGTGGTGGCGGTGGGGCCGGGCGGGTTCAGCGGGCGGCGCGTAGGGCTGCGGTGGCGGCGCGTCCGATGATCTGCGCCGTCGCGGTGATGGGTGGGATGGTGTCGCGGTGGTGCTGAACCAGCGCGGCTGCCCGTGCCGGCTTGGTGGCGGGTGTGGACCATCCGCAGGTGCACGAAGCGATCACCGTGCCGTTCGGGCGCGTGGTGGTGTCCGGGTCGTGGACCTCGATTCGGCGGACGCTCGCGCCGTCCAGCGGGGTGTCGTGGTTGCTGGTGGTCAGCCACAGCACCGCGCACCCGGTGGCGCGCAGTCGGTCGAGTTTGCGTTGTCCGTCGCGGCGGGGCTGGTCGCGGAACTGGCCGTCGGAGACCACCACCAACAGCCGCGCCGCGCCGGGGCGGGACAGTCCGAGGGCGCCGTCGAGGGCGTCGATGGCGGTGGGGATGTCCTCCCAGTTGTCGCTGGAGGCGAACTCGGTGACCTCGGCGGGGCACTTGCCGGGGCGGGTCAGCGGGCGGACGTGCCGTCCGAAGATCACGCTCGCGGTCTCGGCGGGCACCCTGGTGTGGTGTGCGGCGTCGGCCAGGATCCACGCCGCGGAGGCCACGTGGGCGCACGCCCACCGCATGGAGCCGGACACGTCGCACGCCACCCCGAGCCGCAGCGGCGGGGTCGGCACCGGGGTGCGTGTGACGCGGGTGAACGGTTGCGCGGTGACCGTCGCGCCGGCGGCGCGTTGCGCTTCGGCGGCGCGCACCCCGCGCATCCGCAACCGCCCCGGTGGCACCTCCGAGGCGGACTTGACCGCCACCCGTTCGCGGATCCCGGCGGTGTCCAACGCGCGCGCCAGTACCCGCGCGGCGGTGCGCTCCTGCGGAATGGGCGGGCGGGTGCCCGCGAGCCGGGTTGTCCCGGTCCGGGGACCGCCGGCGGCGAACACCCGCCGCGTCGCCTTCTGCGCCGCCTTCTCGGCGGCGTCTGCCTTCGCCTTTTTCGCGGCGGTGACGGCGGCGGGGTCCTCGGGTGCGTTCTCCCGTGCCACCTTCGCCGCCACCCCGTTGAGTACGGCGGTGATCGCGTCCGCCAACGGTGACGGGTCGGCGGGGGCGTTGTCGTTACCGCTGCCGGAGGTGCCGCCGGACGGGTCGGGGGTGCCGGACGGGTCGGGTGCCGCGCCGGGGTCGGCGGGGGTGTCGGGGTCGGTGTCTGGGTCCGTGCCGAGGATCTCGCACCACTGCCGTCCGAGGTCGAGCATGGTCTTGCCGTCGTCGTCGGCGGTGCGCAACGCCGTGCGCCACAACGCCCGCAGCTTGTCCAGTGGCTCCTCTCCGAGCACGTCCCGCACCACCCGCGCGACCGGGGCGACCTCGGCGCGGGTGAGCACCCCGCCGTCCGCGCGTCCCAACAGCAGGGCGGCGGACCGGGCGGCGTCCGCGCGGGTCATGTGCGGGGCGGTGGCGGGGTCGGCGAACAGGTGCAGGTCGGCGGCGACGATGCCGCGCACGCACGCCCGCAACCAGTGCCGGTCGTCCGGGCGGCGGCGGACCTGTGCGGCTTCCATGCGGGGCTCTTCCAGCAGCATGGCGGCGGCGACCACGCCGGGCGGGGCGTCGTCCGGGGGCGCCCAGGCGGTGTGGCGGGCGTGTCCGCACTCGTGGGTCAGCGCACCCCACGCCGGGGCGTAGCGCGACCGGTCGGACAGGTTCGAGGGGTCCGCGGTGGCCGGGTCCACGCCGAGGTGGTCGCCGTCGACCTCGATCAGCGCGCGGGCGGGGTAGAAACACGCCGGGGCGCCCCCGCCCGCGCCGGGGGCGACGCTGACCACGAGGTCGTAGCGGTCGGCGATCACGGGCACCTCGTCGGCGAAGGCGGCGGACAGGGTCAGCCATTCGGGGCGGGCGGGGAACACGGCGGCACCGGTGGCGGTCGGGTCGGCGGTGAAGTGGCTGTTCACGGTTGCGGGTCCTTTCACGACGGTTCGCGGGTCGGCGGGGTGGCGGGGTTCACCGTTTGGCGGGGGTGACGCGGGCACCGAGGGCGAGCGGGGCGACGGGGCGCCCGAAGACGTCGCGCACGACGGCGGCGACGGTGTCCCGGTCCTCCTCGGGCGCGATGCCCACCAGGTTCGCGGCGGCGGCGTCGGAGCCCAGCACGGCGGTGATCTTCTTGAAAGCCAACAACTCGCGCAGTTGTGGCGCCCACCCGACCTCGCCCTTCGCCTGCCGGGTGGCGAGGTTGCGCGCCACGCGCACCGCCTTGCCGTCCACGCCCAACTGGTCGGCGAGGTCGTAGTCGGACGACACCACGACCTGTACGGAGAACCGGGACGCGAGGGCGTCGCTGAGCACCGCGCCGTGCACGCCGGGGTTGTGCCCTGCGACCACGTAGAACCCCGGCGCGGCCTGCACGACCTCGCCGCCGTTGGCCTTGATCACGATCTGTCGGCGTCCGTCCATCGCGGGGTAGACCACGGCGAGCACGGTCGGCGGGATCAGCGTCGCGTCGTCGACGAACAACGGCACACCGTCGCGCATCGCGCGGACCAGCGGACCGTGCACGAACACGAACTCGCCGTCCGGGGTTTTGGTGTAGTCGCCCACCAGGTCGGCGACCACGGTGTCCCCGTCGCCCTGCACCGTGACGCAGTCCGGGAACGCCGCCTCGACCACCGACGTCTTGCCGGTTCCGGGCGGTCCGTACAGCAGCGCGGCGACCCCGGCGTCGCGCAACCGCCGCAACGCGGTCACGTCCGGCAACGAGGTACCCGCCACCAGGCGCGGGTGGTACTCCATCCCGTTCGGGCGCATCACGGAACCGGTCACCGTGTCCGCCGATCCGACCTCCCCCGATGCCGGACCGGCCGCCCCTGCGCGCGCGGTGGTGCTCGCGGGCGCGGTGGTCGGCGGCGGGGCGGATGGCTTTGGGCGGGGTGTCCGGGGCGATGCGGGGATGATCACGGACGCGGCGACGGATTCCGTGGTGACGGTCGCCCGGTATGCCAGCGGCGCGGTCGAGCGCAGTTCCGCCTCGCCCCGGTCCGCCAACACCTTGCACGCGTTGCCCACCGCCCCGGACGACCGGTTCAGCGTGCGCGCGATGTCGCGTGGGGTGAAGTGTTTGCTTGCATCGTCGGCGAGGACCTTGGCGACCATCGCGCGCAGCTCACCGCTGCGCAACCGCGACGCCGACGCACCCGCCGGAGTGCTCGGCACGGTGCCGGCGGGTGCCGGGACGGACGGCGTGGGCGTGGTCATCGGGAACCGTCCCGTCGACCGAGGGCGGCGGCGACAGTCGCCACGATCACCGGGAACGGCACCCGTGTCAGCCGTGCGCGCCACGCCCCGGCGTACGCGTGCACGGTGAGGTCCAACGGATCGGCACGGTCGATCACAACGCGGGCATCCGTCACCGGATGGCGATACACGCGCCCACTCGCACCACTGACGAAGCCGCATTCGGCCAGCCAGTCGCACAACGTCGGCGGATGTCGAATCGGATGGCGTGGGCGTGGTCATCACGGCGTTCCTTTCGGTTGTCGGGGCGGTCAGGCGGCGAACGGGAACTCGGCGGCGTCGGCGTCGTTCTGGTGCTGTGCGGCGTCGGCGTCCGCCGCGTCCGGGGTGGCGTGGTCGGTCGACCATCCGCAGCAGCAAAACGCGGTGGCGGTTCCATCGTCATTCGTCACGGTGTCGGCGTAACACATATTGGGCTCCCCGTTTCGACATGGCTCACGCCGGGCGTGGTATTCGGTGCGGCTTCCGGTTCCCCGGCGACAATTCAATTATGACTCCACACCGCGCGGCGCGCAACAGCTTTGGCGGCACATTTTCAAGACTCTTTTCGATCGGCCCCGACGTCACCATTTCGGAATCCCCGATACGCGCCCACACGCTTCCGACTGAAAACCAGTCACGTTTCCCTAGGTCACCGAGCAACAAAGCCGAGGGAGTCGAACGGTAAAACGAAAACCGGCGGCACGCGTGAGAAATGAAAAGGAAGAAGTCGAAGGACATCAAGAAGGAAGGAATTGAAGCAGAAGGAAAGAAGCAGGAAGACAGGGGCGACCGCGGAGCCGGGACGGCGGGCAGCCGACCACCAGTCCGCCCCGATGTGTTCACCGGCTTGTGGCCAAGCGAGTCTGGGATACCAGCGGATCCCCTACGGAGCCTCTGACCGGTGTCTTTGCGGGCCGGAGGGGGTGGCGCTCTAGCAGGATCCCCAACCTGAGCCCCAATGTGATCCCCCGTGTGAACCCCCAACGGAAGTGACCATGCGCGCTGTCGATCCCCACCTTGATTACACAAAGTGACATTTCGTCGGAGTTGGGCTGAGCGAGAATGCCTGGGCGACTTCGGCCGTTCGACGTAGCGCGTGGAAGCTCGATACTCGTCGCCAGGAGAGACGGAGGATGAAGGAGCCATCGCGCCGAGCGGGCACGATTGCCGCGACGGCAGCCTCGGTGAAGGGCCTGTCGCAGGACGTGACGAGCGGGGCCGGCAGAGAGGGCTCGGACGGTGAGCATGGGGAATCGCGGTGACGGGTCGAGACGGAAGGGCCCCTTCGTGGACTGTATGACATGAGAAGCCTTTTCGGGGGCAAGGACAAGAGGGCATCCGCCATCCTGGTGGCACCCCGGGGCAGCCCGCTGCGTCGTAGAGGTTCTTTCCACGGTCAACTCGTATTCATCGACGAGGATTGGACGGACAAGCACGCCGTCCTGCACGATAGCATTCTGTCGCGCACACTGAAAAAGAATGCGCGAGCGGGTCTCATCGTTCGCGAGAGTTGCGATGGGTCTTTCTCGGGGAGCCGCATACTCGTTGCCCCCGGCGGTCGCGGAGGTGTTGAGACCGGCAGAGCCTTCTGATCGAGTGGACTCGTGCGCATCCGGAATCGCTCTCGCAGGCGCGGGGGCACAGCCGTCGAAGTGGCTTGGAGACGTCCATTCTCGATGACGTCGTCAATCTCGACTTCCCGGCCGGGGCCGGTCGATTTCACGCTTCCGACCGTCGCCTTCGTGCCGGTGGCGCCGTCGGGTGACCCGACGCCGCGCACGAGGCCGCCGGCGGGGTTCATCCCGATCGACTGTGCCCGCGGTCGGCTCGTCCCGGTTCGCCGGGGGCATCGTGGCGACGACGTAGCCGGTCGGCCAGGTCGACGGCCTGGTGCGTGGGCCGGTCGTCGACTTCGGCGAGTCGTGTGGTGAGCAGGGTCAGGGTGCGTGGGATGGCGTCGAGCTGTCCGAGGCGTTCCTGCAGGCGCATGATGTCGCGGTAGATCAGTTCGTTGTGCGGGTCGAACGCCCGCGCGATCTCGAGCAGGTCCAGCGTCTGTTGCGGGTCGTCCTTGACGAGGGCTCGGGCCAGGGCGGCGACGGCGTCGATGGCGTCGCGGCGGATGGCCTCGCGGGCGGTCTCGATCCAGTCGGTGGAAAGTCCGTCGGCCAGAGGGCCGGTGTAGCTGTCGACGATTCGCCGGTACGCCGCGACGCGATCGGTGTCGGTGACGGCGGAGCGGCGTGCTGCCACGGCCGCGGCGAAGTGGTGGTAGTCGACCCGCACGAGGCCGGCGTCCAGCCGGTAGCGGCCCTCACCGACCACCACGAGGTCCGACAACGCGTTGCTCGTTGCGGCGGCCAAGGAGCGGCGTAGACGCGAGAGCGCGGTGTTCATCGCGTTGGTGGTCCGCTCCGGTGGGCTCGTGGCCCACAGGGCGGCGATGAGCGCCTCCCGGGTTGCGCCGTCGGGGTGCAGCGCGAGGAAGACCAGCAGTTCGCGCAGGCGCGGCTGGAACGCCGAGGTGATCTCGCGCTCGGCCATCTTGAAGGTCTCGCCGTCGGGTGTTGCCGACGCGGGACGCCACCACATCCGCGGCGGCCCGAGCACGCTGACGCGCAACGGCGCGGACGATGCCTTGCGCGACTCGGCGGGGCCCTGTGATTCGTTCCCCGCCGACAAGCCGTGTCGGTGGGCTTCACCGGCGTCCTGGGTTGCCGGGTCGTCGTCGGAGGGAACGGGTTGGACGGGGCGTAGCCGAGGATCGAGTGATGTCGCCGGGGCGGGCTCCGGTCGAAGGATCTCCAGCTCACCGTCGCTTCGCCGGCCGTCATCGCTGGACGCTGCCCGTACCTCCAGGTCGGAGTCGGCGACCGGCGCCTGGACGGTGCTCCCGGCGCGTGTGTTCTCGCTGCCCGCGGGTCGGCGATCGTCAGGGCTCGCGCCGTGGTCCGCCACGGTGTCCGGAGGCTCGGCGGTGACGGGACCGGGAGCGTCCACGACGACGCGGGGACGCGCCACGCCGGCCGGACGCTGGTCGTCGAGGGCGGTCCCGGTGAGCTCGGGCTCGTCGCCGGGGTCGGCGTGACGCAGCAGGTCCAGCAGGTCGGCGAGGTGATCGTCGCCCAGCCGGAACACGTGCGCGCCGCGCAGGGGTTCGCCGAGTCCGGGGTTGGTGGTGGAGATGGTGCCGTCGTCGCGGACGTAGGCGGTCACTCCGGTGCTCCACTGGCCCAGCAGCAGTCCGGTCACGCCGACGGTCGAGCCGTTGTCCAACACCGCTTGCAGCCGTCGGGACTGCCGTTCGGGTGCGCGGGCCACCAGCACAACCGGCCCCCGCGAGCGGCCGGTGGACCGGTGTTGGCCGAGGCGCACCAGGGTCTCGGCTTCGAGCACGTCCAGGGCGGCGTCGAGGTCGTCGGTCACGTGCAGGCTCGTCGGAAGCGGTGCCCTCGCCGGCGACCGGGCCAGCAACGCCTCGAGGTCGCCGGCTGGGACGACCACTCTGGCCTGCCCTTCTCGGGTGGCCAGGGCGGTGACGAGCAGCGCGCGCACTGCGGTCGTGGCGCCCGCACCGAGCAGGCCGAGTCCGCGCGCGGCGGCCAGGTCGAGGGCGATCTCGCGGCCGTCCCGCACACCGACCGGCAGGACTGCTGTCCGGTCGTCGAGGACGTTGTCGTCAGCACCGGGCACGACCCGCGGCTCCGGTGCCCGCCGCGGTCGCTCGCCCGGCCGGTCGAGGTCCGGTTCGTCGTCGCCGTCGAGGTCGGGCTCAAGGTCCTCGTGGTCGGTGCGCAGGTGTGCCAGCCGCAGCCGGTAGACCACCGGGGCGACGGGGAGGTCGCTGCGCTCGCCGCTGCCGGGCCGGTAGCGGCGCCGGTTGTGGCGGCGCGCGGCGACCAGGGCGGCACTGACCGCCGAGGCCAGGCCGAGGCCGACGAACAGCTCCGTGCCCCAACTGAACGCCGGGTCGTCGGGGGCGCCGGCGTTCGGCGCTTGGGTGCCTGGCGCCTGGGTGGGTTGGGGAGTTCGGATGGTGGCAGGTGGCTGTGTTGTGGAGTGCGGCGGGCTGTCGGGAGGGGGTGTGGCGGTGGTCGGGGGTGCCGGAACGAGCTGTGGAGGAGGTTGGGCGGGACGTGTCGCGGGCACGGTGGCGTCGTCGGGCAAGGCCATCTCCTCGCCGGGGAACACCAGGCTGGGCCGGGTGAAGGTGCCGCCGCCCGGCTGTGGTTTGCCCTTGTTGAGCTCGTAGATCTCCGGCCAGCGGTTGCCGTCTCCCAGGGTGCGTTGGGCCATCCGCCACAGCGAGTCGTAGACGCCGGTTCGCGGGTTGTAGGCGAGTACCACGGCGGACTTGGCGCGGGCGGGCCGCTCGGCGGCGACACCGGGTGCCGCCCGATGCGGCGCGGTGTAGACCACCGGACGAACCTGGACCGCCGACCGCTCGGGTGCCGGATTCCAGGCCGAGGCCGCGGCGACGACATCGGCGCCGACGGACCCGGCGGAGGACGCGGGTGCGACGGGGAGGTCGGCTCGCTGGCCGAGTAGAAAGATCAGGACCGCCCCGACGAGCGCGGCGGCGATCCGATGCACCGGTCCGGCCGCCGACAGGTCCGGCATCCGCGCGTCGCGGACGACGTCGATCGCACAGCGGGCGACGTCGAGGGCGAACATGGCCCACACCAGCCAGGTCAGGCAGGCGAGGAAGTCCAGCAGGAACGTGGGGGTCATCGGGCCGAGCAGGACACCCTGGACCTCTGCCCAGGAGGGCGGGTGGTGCGGCAGGGGCCGGCCGACGAAGTGCGTCAACGCCCATGGCGGCCCGGCCAGCAGTGCGGCCAGCACGGTGGCCGCCAGCACGCCGCGCACCAGCCTCCCGACCGCGCGCAGTACCCGCCCGGCGCCCGGCCACGTCCAAACTCGCGGTGGCCGATGCGGCGTGCGGCGGGAGGGATGCGGGGTTGCGGCCATGACGTGCTCGTTTCCTTAACAGGCTTGGACGTAGTCGCGTGCTGTCCCGGTACGCGACGGCGTAGAGGCCCCGTGCCGTGGATGCCCCCTCACCGGCGACGTGGACGCGGGCACGGATCAACTCGCGCGGGCAACGGGCGGCTCGGATGTGTCCGTTCGGGCGGCGGCCGAGCCGTCACCGTGCCTCTGCTCGGGTGCCGGTGCTCTCGATCCGGACGAGGAGGGCACGTCACCTTGCGCGCCGGTGGTCGCGGCCTTCCTTCGCCTGCCGCGGCCGGGCTTGTGCCCTGCGAGCCACCCGGTGAGGTCGGATGGCTTGAGGTCGGTGAACGCCGCCAACTCGTCGACGTCGATGACGTCCTGGGCGCGGGCCACCACCTCGCCGAGCTCGCGTTCGACCTCGGCGAGCCGGGCGACGATCTCGGCCTGGCGTCGAGCGAGTTCGCCGACCTGCTGCGCGGCGGCGGCCCGCCGCGCGCTGCGGGCGGTGTCGGCCTTCTCGACGCGTTGGCGGATCTCCTCGGAGGTTGCCATGCTGCTGTCCCTTCTGTGCGATGCCGTGTTCACGACAGGTGACCGTGTGGTCATGGGTCGATCGCGGTCACCCCGCGCTGTGGGTGTGCGCTGCCCTGCCCGTGCACGTGGAGCGATCCGATACCGACCAGGCCGAGCAGCTGTGTGGTGTGCGAGGCGGTCACGGTGACGGTGACGGTGTCGCCGGAGACGGTCACCGTGCCGGTGGCGCCCTCGGCGGCCAGGTGCGCCCGGGCGTCGGCGACCGCCTGGGCGGGCACGAGCCGCAGGGTGCCGTTGCCGCGGTAGGCGGTGAGGTCGATGGCCTGGGCGCCGGCGCGGGCGGCGGCCTCGGCCTGGCCGGTGGCCCGTACTTTGGCGGCCAGCGCGAGGCCGCCGTCGAGGGTGAGGCCGGCCAAGGCCAGGATGCCGACGGTCAGCGCCAGGACGAACGCGGTCACCCCGCCCTCGTCGGCGCGCCACCGCCGCAGGCGTGTGCGCCACCACGTCGACCACGAGGTCGACCACCGGCTGCGTCGGGCATGGCCGTCTCGCCGGTTCATGTCTCGCCCCCGGTGTCGGGGGTCGAGCGCCAGAGGTCCACGGGTTCGACGGAGGTGGCCGACAGGGTCGTGCCGCCGGGCACGCCGAGGATGAGCGCGTCGCCGAAGTCGACGGTGCAGGACACGGTCACGCTGACCGTGCCGCCGGGACGCAGGCCGCCGGTCGACGTGGACACCGACAACGACGCGCACGTCACGCCCGCCGACGAGAGGGCGCTCGCGGCGGCCGACTGGGCCGCGGTCGTCGCGGTCGTTGGGGTGCGTTCGATGCTGGCGGCGCGAGCGGCCTGGTGGGCGGCGTCGTCGATGCGGATTCGCGCGTCCACCCCTCGGTGGATGACCGCCCCGACGAACACCAGCAGCATGACCAGGAACGGGGCGGCGATGGTGACTTCGGCGGCCACCGAGCCGTCATCGGCACCCCACCAGGCCACCCACTCCCGCCGGCCGGGGCGCGTGCGGTCGTGACGCCCGCGTGGACGGGTGACGGGTGCACGGGACGTCGTCGGGCGGACCATCGCGATCACCGGCCTGTCGGGTCGGGGACGAAGCGTTCGACGGGCCCGACGGCTTCGGCGCGCACCGGCAGGCTCAGGAACGGCACGACCGGGGTCGCGGTGCCGCTGACCCGTACCGAGGCCCAGGCGGCGTTGCGATCGGAGGCGACGGTGGAGCCGGTGAGCGGGCCGCTGGCGAGCTGGTCGAGCAGTTGCCGGGCGCTGGACGTGCCGGCCGCGGCGGTCCCGTTCTGGGATCGTGCGACGGCGAGCCCTTGCGAGGCGGCGGCCTGGGCGATGTGGGTGGCGTGTGACCAGAGCGCGAACTGCACGATGGCCAGCAGCATCAGCAACAACAAGGGTGTCGCGATGACCAGTTCCGCGCTGACCGAGCCACGATCACCGCGCAGCGCGCGACGGACCCGGCACCGTCCGGCGCGAGTCGCTGGTGACCGAGTGTTGTGTTTGTGGCTCATGGGGATCACATGGTGATGCCGTTGGCCTTTTCGGTGACCTTCGCGATGACGATCGCGATCACCGCGAGCGCGGCCACGACCAGCAGCGCGGTCACCAGGACGGTTTCGGTCGAGTACCCGGCGTCCGGCTGACGCCGCAGCTCCTCCCACCGTGCTCGTACCACTGTCCACAATGCCTCCATTTGCGCGCGCATCGTGTTGTCCTCCCTTGTCGGTCAGGTTCGATCGTTGTCCGCGCCGGATGTCACAGTCCATGTCAGAGTCCATTGAGGACCTGTGTGAGCGCGGGGTAGGCGATGAAGGCCAGGAACCCGAGGAACAGCGCCATCACCGGCAGGCTCATGCGCTCGGTGGCGGCTTGGGCGTCGCCTTCGGCCTCGGTGATCTGGTGGGTGCGCAGTGCGCCGGCCTTGGCGGCCAGGGAAGCGCGGACCTTGGCGCCCTCGGTGCCGGCCAGGCTGACCGAGGCCGCGAGCTCGGCGAGCTCGGTGACGTCCAGTTCCTCGCCCAGCCGGCGCAGCGTCGCCCACGGGGTCGTGCGCGTGAGGCGGGCGGTGTCCAGAGCGCGGTGGAGCTGCGCGAACGCCCATCCTCGTCCGATGGTGACCGAGTCGCCCAGCGCGCTGTCGACCCCTGCTCCCCCGGCCAGGGTGATCCACACCAGGTCCAGGTAGGCCGAGAGGGCGTGGCGGAACCCGGTGCGCAGCTTCGCGGCGGCGGAGCGGGCCCGCAGGTCCGGCAGGACGAACCCGACGGCCGCCAGGACTAGTCCGGCGATGATCGGGAACTCGAAGCCCGGTCCGAGTCTCGCCACGGTGAGGACCACGGCCGGCAGGACCGGGAGCAGCAGGCCGACGATGGTGAGCGTGGCTTTCTCCGCCAGGTGGGTCGAGGTCGAGCGGCCGGTGACCGCCAGGTCCTTGGCCAACCGTGGGCCGGGGAGCCCGACCGCGCGCAGCGGGGCGACCGCGGGTCGGCCGAGTCGCGCGGCCCAGCCGGTGTCGTCGGTGGCGAGGATGGGCGCCGGAGCGGGTGCGGCGGTGGCGTGGGCCAGGACCGCGCCGAGGGCCGGTCGTGGCGGGAACAGGTAGACCGTCAAGGCCCACAGGCCGATCCCTGATCCGATGCCCAGGGCGATAAAGGTGATCACGGGTTCACTCCTGCCTCGCGGTGACAAGAACCGGTGTCGGGCCGGTCGCCGGGTCCCGGTCGAAGGCAGCGAGGAAGCGGTCGGGCTGGGCGACACGGGCGATGCGGTTGAGCCACGCGAACCCGGCGGCGAAGAGCGCTCCGATGCCCAGCAGCACGATCTGTCCGGCGGCGCTGTCGTAGGCGTCCATGTAGTCGCGGTTGAGCAGCACCACGGCGACGGCGAAGGCCAGGGTGGTGCCGACGATGACGCGCACCGAGGTGCGGGTGCGGGTGCGTCCGGCCTCGACGCGCATCCGCATCGAGGCTTGCCCGCGGGCGGCGTCGGCCAGCGAGCCGAGCAGGTCGGCGAGCTGGCGGGTCTGTTGTTCGGCGGCCAGCAGCAGGGCGGCGATGACCAGGTCGCCGACCGGGTCGTCCAGGTGTTCACCGAGGCGACGTAGGGCGGGCGCGAGCCGGTCGCCGTTCTCGATCCCGGCGGCGAGCTCGCCGACCTCGCCGCGGATGGCCGTCGGCGCCAGCGGTGCCGTGGCGAGGATGGCCTGCTCGAGCCCGGCGGCGGCCGACAGGGTGTCGCGGAGCATCTCGGTCCAGGTGGCGATGGCCTCGATCCGTGCGACTCGGCGGGCGTGCTCGGGGTCGCGGCCCAGCACCCGCGGGAGTGCCCAGGCGGCGAGGCCGGCCAGGACGGCGCCGACGACCCAGCCGGTGAGTAGTCCGGTCACCACCCCGGCGGTGATGGCAAGTGCGATCCGCAGGCCGCGGTGCTGGTCGATGGCCCGGGCGGCGCGGGTCCGGGTGCGGCGCCGGCGCCGGGGGTCGGTGCCGCGCCGGCCGAGGACGAGCAGCAGCAGGCCGAGCCCGGTGCCGACGCCGAGCAGAGCCGCGGCGGCCGTGGTGGGGCTCAAGGTGGCGTTCACGGCGTCCACCAGCCTTCGGGGTTCTCCAGCACGCCGGGGTCGAAGCCGACGTCGACCAGGTCGTCGAGGGTGTCGCGGCGCAGCGCTCCGGCCACGGGGCGCGCGCGGCGGTCGGGGCCGGGGCGGTAGACCTCGTTGGAGATCACCTGCGGGCCGTCGGCGCCGACGACCTCGCGGATCGAGGACACGACACGGGTGCGCCGGTCCTCGGCGCGGGCCAGGTGCACCACAAAGTGCACCGCCGAGGCGACCAGCAGGTTCGTGGCCTCCAGCGGGAGCCGCTCGACGCCCTGGGCGGCGTAGGACGCCAGGCGGGTGAAGGCGATCCGGGAGCTGGAGGCGTGCAGTGTGGCCATGCTGCCGTCGTTGCCCTGGGACATGGCGTTGCACATCGGGATGACCTCGGGCCCGCGGATCTCACCGACGATCACCCGGTCCGGCGACATGCGCAGACCCCACCGGACGAGCTCGCCCTGGCTGATCGCACCCTCACCCTCGACGTTGGCTTCGCGGGCCTGAAAGGCGGTCACGTCGGCATGGACATCCGGGTCGTGGTCCAAGCCGAGTTCGACGGTGTCCTCAATGGTGACGATGCGTTCCAACGGGTCCATCTCCGAGGCCAGCGCACGCAGCAGGGTGGTCTTGCCCGCGCCGGTTCCGCCGGTGATCAAAACGTTCTTGCGGGCCTTCACCAACGCCCGCAGGAACGCCTCCAAGCCGGAGTCCAGGGTTCCTCGGCGGCGCAGCTCGGGCAGAGTGACGGTGAGGTAGCCGTGACGACGGATCGACAGCGCCGTCACCCCGCCCGCGGTCAGGCCCATCACGGCGAACAACCGCTCACCGCCGGGGAGCTGGAGGTTGACCGCCGGGGAGCCCTGGTCGAACCGCCGCTCCTGGCTCGATGCCCTGGCGGCGAGCAACCGCACCAGGTCGGTCAGTTCCTCGTTCGAGCCCGCGATCGGGCCGACCGGGGCGCGGCGGCCGTCGTCGTACTGCACGAACACCCGGTCGAAGCGGTTGGCGTTGATCGTCTCCACGCTCGGGTCGTCCAGCAGCGGCTGAAGCCCGGCCATGCCGAACAGCTCGTTGACGACCTCCCCGACGACCCGCTGCTCCACCTCGCGCGGCAGCAACCGCCGGCCCGCGGCCAACTCGATCTCGGTGTGCACACGCAGCCCTTCGTCGAGGATGCCGCGCGCCAGCTCACGCCGGGCCTCGCGGCTGGCGGTCGTCCCGGTACGGTCCTGCCGATCGGCCACCCGCCGCGGAAGCTCGGCGTTCAACCGCTCCCGCAGGTGCTGCCGCAGCCGTGCCGTGGCGGCCGACATGTCAGCGGTGTCCTCGTCGGGCCCCCGACCCGGCGGCGGCACACCGGCGTCGGGGCCAGGTGCCGCGCCGCCGAACGAGGCCGGTCCTGGCGGCTGTGGGTAAGGGCGGAGCGGCATCGGCACCGGGTACTGGTCGGTCGGGTACGTCACGACGCCTGCCCTCCCTGCCGGTCGAGGTAGTCGGTGGTTGGGCTCGGGGCGACGCGGACACCGTGGGACAAGACGGCGCCGGGTGTCACACCCGGAACCGAGCGCAGGAGCGGGACCTGCCTCACCGGTCCGGCGGCCGCCCGGGGCTGTGCTGGGCCGGCCGGTGTGCGCTCGCGGGTGGCGAGTTCGGTGGCGACCCGGTGGGCGAACCGGCCGAGCGCCGAATGCGCGGGGCCGCTGCGACCCCAGCGCAGCGTGTTCGGCCGTCCGCACAGCACGGCCGCGCCGTTCGGGTCGTCGGGCACGCGCCCCAGTGGTGGGACGCCGAGTTCGCGGGCGACCTCGGCGGTGGCATAGCCCTCACCGACCAGCAGCAACATCGGGTTCGGGCTCCAACCGCCGACCACGGGCAGCCGGCGCGGCAGGTGCGCGAGGTCGTCGGCGTGAGCTCGCGACAGCAGCACGACCGCGTCGGAGGAACGCACGATCGGCAAAGCGGGCGAGCCGGGGTCCACACGCCCGCAGTCGGCGATGACCACCGTGCCCGGCTGGTTGGCCGCCGCGCGCAGCACCCCGAGCCCGCCGGGCGGGTCGGGAGCCAAGGCCGCCAACGCCGCGCATGCCTGGTCGGCGTCGGGTGGGGCGGCGATCACCGCCAGCCCGCCGGGAAGCTGCTGGATGTGTCCCCATACCAGGTCGGCGTCGCCGCCCCGACGCGCGGCGGCGGCCAGGCTGACCAGGCCCGGGGTCGAGAAGAGCGAGAACCGCAGGCCGAGGTCGCCACCGGAAGGATCGGTCTCGACCACGAGTGCGCGCGCCGGTGCGGGCCATCGGGCGGCCAAGGCCACGGCCAGCGTGGTGGCGCCCGGTGAGCCTTTCAGCGACAGAACCGAGATCAACATCAGCGACCTCCAGCGGAGAGCATCACGATCGACAACTGACCGGCCGGCACCGCGGCGACCTGACGGGCGGCGGCCGCGGACAGCTGCACCGACACCACGGTGTTCTGGTCGTTCGCCGGGGTGGTCACGCTGGTCACCACAGCCGGCCAGACCATGCCGCCATCAGCGGGCGGACTGGTCGCGGTTCCGGCCTGGCCGGGCACGAACACCACCGACACCCGCGCTCCCGGACCGACCTCCCTGGGGACTTGGCCAGGTTTGAGCACGAGGGCGGCGATGGCCTGCCCAGTGGCCGGGAGCGCGGCGGCGCCGACGGCGTCCGGGGTCAGCAGCGCGCCGGCCGACAGGCTGGTGGCCATGGGCCTGCCGACCACGGTGGCCACCTGGTCCGCGCCGACGACAGCGACACCGGGGTCGACCGCGACGTTGACCTGCCGCAGATCCTGCGTGGTCAGCACGTGCCCGACCGGCACGCCGCGGGCCAGCGCGAGCACGGCCTGCCGGTCTCCGGAGTTCAGCGAGATCAGCACGAAGCCACCCACGCACGTCAGGACAAGCAGCACGCCGAGCAGCAGGTACGGCACGCTTCGACGGCGCCCGGTGGTGCGCGACCGCGAGGCGGAAGGTTTCTTCCTGTCGTTGATCCAGGGGCCGTTGGCCGCGTTCGTGGCTCGGTCGATGTCGGGCCGGGTCGTGATGTTGGTGCTCACGTCGGTACCTCCAAAAGGGCATGGGGTGGTGCGCCGCGTCGCCAGAGGACCGTCAGCGAGCGGAACAGGTGGTCATCGCTTTGTTGGCTGGGAGGTGATGCCTCACGAGGAGGCGGTGGCGCTGGTCAGCCGCCGCCGTTGTTGAGCGCCTGCGACTCCGCCACGCGGAAGGTCGCGTTGCCCGTCGTGGTCATGTCCCGGAATGTCCCGCCCTGACCCGCACCGGACCAGGTCACCGTCCAGTGCACGGTCGCCGCCACCGGGTACGCCTGCCCGGACTGGCTCGCCGACGATCGGCGATAGACGTGGCCGCAGTCCGGGGACGGCACCTTCGGGTCTGTTCCCGCCTTGTAGGGCGTTCCGGCACCGGTACACGTCACAGTCGAGCCGTCACCCATCGACCAGAACACCGACATCGGCTTGGCGGTCGCCGTCACCGACACACCCGGCACCGATGCCGTCGCCGAGACTTCGCTCCAACCACCCGACAACCACAACCACGTCGGCAGGTTCACCAACTGCACACCGGCCGGACTGGCCGCGATCGACACCGACGGCAGGCGCAAACGGTTGCGCGCGATTTGTGCCACCTGCTCCGGTGACGACGGCCGAGTACCGCCCTCGGCAACCCACACCGGCCCGTGGGACAACGGATCCTTGCCGTCCGGTGAGCACAACACCATGAACCAACCGCCGGGTTCCTGGGTCTGCCCATCGGACGCCTGGTAGTCCACCGGTTTGTAGGTGCAGTCCACGAACGGATCCTCGCTGACGCCTGAAGTGTGCTCGCTGCTCGAAGAGCTACCGGTCTGCACTCCACTGCCCGGTCTGTGGCTGTTGCCAGCGGCGAGATCGCAGACCGGTGCGGGTGCCTCGTTACAGGCCACGTTGCCCCAAGGTTCCGCGGAGGCGGGCGCCGCACCCGCGAGGAGCCCCAGCGCCACAACGGTGGTAGTCCGCGTCAGCATGTCCCCACCTCGTGCACGCCGAACTCGACGACCTTCCACGTGCCGTCCGCCTGCTTCTCCACGATGGCGTCGATGTGCCGCCTGCCGCCAGGCTCGTCCGCAGGCTGGCCGCTGTCGGCGTAGTGGCTGGTCCAGTTCGTCGAGTCACCGCAATCGGTGACGACGACCTTGGTCGGTGCCTGCGCCGGTTCGGCCGACGACACCGAGGGGTTCAGGACCGGCTGACCGCGGGAGACCACGCCTCGGTAGTGGTCGCCGTACAACCCGCGGCTCAACGTCGTCAACGCCGTACCGGTCGCGTACTCGGCCAGCTTCGGCGACCGCCAGTCCGACGTGGTCGCGGCCTCGGCGAAGCTCAGCCACATACCACGGTAGGCGTCCATCGCGCGCTTCCCGGCTTCCGAGCTCGGGTTGGGTGCCGGTGTGGACGCCTCGGGGAGGGCAGAGCCGCCCACACCGGCCGGGTCGCCCGACTGCGCGGGCGAGGCGGATTCCGACGGACCGCATGCTGTCACCACGATCAAGGCGACCAGCGCCGTGGCAGTGCTGTGGAAGATCTGCATGTCCGTCCTCAGGTCGTGGTCACGGTGACGAATCGGGAAGCACATCGCAGTCCACCCGGATGAGAAGTGATCAGGGCAGCACGAGGACGATGAGCGTCGCCCCGACGATCGCCGGGCCGAACGCGAGGCGATCCCCCGCCTCCAGCCGCCCGGTGGCGGTCAGGAAGACGCCCGCCGCAGCGGCCAGAACCAGCGCGAGCACGATGCCGCGCACCACGTGCGCCCAGCCGATCCAGCCGAGGTACAGCGCGGCGGTTCCCAGCAGCCTGACGTCGCCACCGCCCAACGAAGCCGGGGCGGCGACTGCCGCTGCCAGCGTGCCGCCGAAGACCACCGCCGCAGCCCCGAGTGCCCGGAGCAACGAGGTCATCTCGTCCCGAGCCAGGGCAAGGCAAGAGAGATTCACGATTCCACCGATGAACATTGCGCCGACGAGCCGGGTCGGCAGCCGATGGCAAATCCAGTCGATGAGCATGAGCGGCACTCCGGTCACGACGAACCACACTAGGGTGAGCAGGTCCGCGGTTCCGGCGAAGCGATAGGCGAGCACGGCTGTCCCAGCCCCAAGAACGAAGCCTGCCGCGAATCCTTCTCGCGTTAGCGGCCTCCTCCAGCCCTGCGGAAGAACCACGGACTCGGGACCACTCAGCCAGGCCGCGAGCCACACCATGGAACTTCCGCCGACCAGCCCGAACGACGCCCAGAGCATGCCGAGGGACATCGCCACCGCCTTCCTGTGCGAACTGTGACCACACCGACACAAGTAGTCGTTCGAATGGTCGAATCTTCACCTGAACAGGGAGTACCGACACTCGACCTGCCCCACGGTTCACGAAGTCGGACATATCCTCAGCTCCTCCGAGCAACCACCGGAAGATCGCCGGTGCAAGCTCAGTGTCGGGACGGGCCAGGGGCGGGAACAAGGGGGAAGGTGTATTCGAATGAACGGAATAGCGAATACAGGACATGCGACACCGGTTCCCGTGCGCACGTTCGGCGAGGAGTTGCGCAGGCTCCGCGGCACGATGACCGTGCGACGGCTCGCCGAGCTGAGCCACTTCAGCTCCGGCCACATCAGCAACGTCGAGAACGGCACGAAACCCCCGACGGAGGAGTTCGCCAAGGCGTGCGACCTCGCCCTGAACGCAAACGGAACGCTGCTCGCCCTGTTCGCGCGCACGTCCGCCCGACCCAGCCACCACAAGTTCGCGCGTCCGGCTCAACTACCTCCGTCGCCGCGGTTGGTCGGCCGCGCCGCCGTCTTGGAGGCGCTCGACCGTGAACTCCGGCGTCCGCCGGAGACGGCCTCGGCGACCGTGATCGCGTTGGAGGGCCAGGCGGGCGTGGGGAAAACCACGCTGGCCGTTGCGTGGGCGCACCGGATCAAGAGCGCCTTCCCCGACGGCGTCTTCTACGTCGACCTGCGCGGCTACTCCTCGGACGGGGATCCGGTCGACACCCGGGAGGTGCTGGAAGACATCCTCAAGGCCCTCGGTGTCTCACCGGAGGCGATGCCCGCCACCCTGGAACGGCGGTCCGCCGCGCTGAGGTCCATGCTCGACGGCACCCGCACCATGCTGGTGCTGGACAACGCGGCGCGCGGTGAGCAGGTGCGGTCCTTGATCCCGGCCGCTCCCGGCTGCCTGGTGCTGGTGACGAGCAGGCAGCGCCTCTCCGCGCTGGCCGTGCGGCACGAGGCGCGTTGCGTGAGCGTCGAGCCGTTCGAGCAGCACGACGCCTTGGCGTTGCTCCGCGAGGTGGTCGGGTCCGCCCGGGTCGACGCGGAACTGCACGCCGCCGAGCAGATCGTCCGGTTGTGCGGCGGTCTCCCGCTGGCCGTGCGCGTCGCGGCCGAGCGGATCGCCGCGAGCCGGCACCTGACCCTGACGGGTTTGGCCGAGGACCTGTCGGCCGTGGATCAGCGTCTCAACGTGCTCTCGCCCGCTGATGTCGACGGTGCGGTGCGAGCGGTGTTCTCCTGGTCGTTCCGCGCGCTCGAACCGGACGCGGCACGGATGTTTCGGCTGTTGAGCCTGCACCCCGGTCGGGAGTTCGGCATCGACTCGGCATCGGTGCTCACGGGCTACGCGCCGGCCACGGCCTCCCGTCTGCTCGACCAGCTTGTCGGCGTGCACCTCCTCCACGAGGTGGGACACCACCGGTTCGCTTTTCACGACCTCCTGCGCGACTACGCGACCGAGCTGGCCGCCGCCGAGCCGACCGAGGAATCCGCCGGGCACTCCCGGCGGCTGCTGCAGTGGTACCTCGCGACGGCCGCGGCCGCGAACCTGGCGATGTCGCCCAACCGACCGCAGGTCCAGGTGACCGTCACCGTGGAGCCGAGCGGCCCGCCCGCGTTCGCGACGTCCAACGACGCGCTCCGATGGTGTGAAGCGGAGCTCGCCAACCTCGCCGCGACGGTCCAGCACGCGGTCACGATCGGCGCGCACACCGTGGCCTTCGGCCTGCCGATGGTGCTCACCGACTACCTCTACTGGCGCAACCCGTGGAGCACCTGGATGGTGCCGCTGCGGGCGAGCCTGGACGCGGCACGCGAGCACGGTGACCTCACCGCACAAGGCTGGATCCTCAACAACCTCGGCAACGCGCACCTCAAGCAACACAGCCCCGACGAGGCGATGTCGTGCTTCGCGGAGGCGTTGGAGATTCGGCAGCGGCTCGACGACCGCAGCGGGCAGATCTGGAGCCACACCGGCGTTGGCCGAGCGCACCAGGCCAGAGACGAACACGAGGACGCGGCAGCGCACTACCGGCTGGCCCAGGCGATCTGCGTCGAGCTGGGCGACCGGTGGTCATGGGCCATCACCAACTCGTACCTCGCGGACGCCCACCGCGCCCTCGGCGACCACCGGCTCGCCCTCGAACAGCTCGACCTGTCGGTCGCGGCCCTTCGAGACCTGGGCGACCGCCAAGCCGAGAGCTGCGCGCTCGACAAGATCAGCGACGCCCACCGCGACCAAGGCGACCTGGTGAGCGCGCTCGACTACCTCGAACAAGCCCACACCGCGAGCACCTTCGCCGCCGACCGCTGGGGACGTGCCGCGCTGCTGCGAAAGGTCGGTGATGTCAACTTCGAGATCGGCGATACCGTCGCGGCCGCCGGGGCGTGGGAAGAAGCGCTACAACTGTTCGAAGCGCTCGGCGACTCCCGCACCGCGGCGATCCGCGCCCAACTGGCCGCGTTGGAGAGGGAGACCGCCCCGGTCCCACGGCGAGCGAGCTGACATGGAGGAGTGCACTGGTGCCCGACCCGACGGACTCGCTCTACTTCGACCCGACCAGCCGCTGGTTCACCGACCATCCGTCACCGGGAAGTGTCGCCGTCCCCGAGCTGGACGGCTCGTTGTCGATCGCCGAGCCCGTGCTGGCGTGGGCCGCACAGGACTTCGGCGGGTCCGTCCACCACCGGCCGAGCGCCGTCGCCAGACCCGGAACACCCGACGATATCGGCGTGATCCTCCGGTTCGCCCGCACACACGACCTCCATGTGGTTCCTCGGGCGGAAGGTCATTCGACGGCGGGCCAGGCCCAGACCTCCGGCGGGATCGTGCTGGACATGCGCGGCCTCGACACCATCCACGAGGTGACCGAGAACCACGTGGTGGTCGACGCCGGCGCGCGGTGGAACACGGTCGTGGACACCACCCTGCCGCACGGGGTCGCTCCCCCGGTGCTGACCGACTACCTGGAGCTGTCCGTGGGCGGCACGTTGTCCGTCGGCGGCATCAGCGGGGCCAGCCACCACTTCGGCGCGCAGACCGACAACGTCCTCGCACTTGACGCCTACACCCCCGACGGCACGCCCGTCACCTGCTCCCCCACCGCCAACCCCGACCTGTTCGACGCGCTGCGCGCCGGACGCGGCCGCCACGGCGTCATCGTGAGAGCCACCTTGCGCGTCATCCCCGTGTACACCCACGCCCGCTTCCACCGCCTGCGCTACGACCGCCTCGACACATTCCTCGCCGACCAGCGCACCCTCATGACCCAGCGCCGCTTCGACCACCTCGAAGGCCAGGCCAAACCCGACCCCGCCGGGACGTGGACCTACTACATCGACGCCACCACCTACTACACGCCACCCACGATCCCCACCGAAGAGCAGCTGCTGCACGGGCTCGCGGATGAGCGGCACGCCATCGAGGTCACGGACCTGGCCTACGGCGGGTTCCAGAACCGCCTGGCCGAGGACGTCGCACTGCTCCGCCGACTCGGCCCCTGGCAGCACCCCCACCCCTGGAGCAACCTGCTCCTCCCCGACCACACCGCCGAGCACCTCATCACGCAAACCCTCACCCAACTCACACCCGACGACCTCGGCGACACCGGCGTCGTACTCATCTACCCAGTGCCACGCGACCGCTTCCACACACCACGGTTCACCCTCCCCGACACACCCATCGCGTTCCTCTTCGCCCTCCTACGAGCCGCACCGCCCGACGAACCGACCGAACTACGCCGGATGATCGACTTGAACGACGAACTCCACGAACGCGCCGTCTCCTCCGGCGCAACCGTCTACCTCGGCCGACTGCGATCCTGACCTGGGGGTCGCATTCCGAAATCCTTCGTATTCGAATGGCGACAACTCCTGCCGAACCACGGGCGACCACCCGATGCTGGGTTCACCAAACCCGTCTTCGCAGGAGGCGACCGCATGATCAAGACCCGCTCGGACAGCGACCAACTCCGTCGCATCGTCATTCTTACCGCCACGGTCCTGGGCACCCTGCTCAACACGTCCCCATCCGAGGCCCACACAACCCCACGATCGGAAGGCTGCGGATTCCGCCACGTCAACCCCGACCACCACAACGGCGCGACATCCCTCTACACCCACTGCGCCGACTCGTTCATCCTCATCCGCGTCGACACCACCCACGACAGCTACCACAGGTGCCTAGGCCCCTGGGGATCCGTCCGCTTCTACCCCAGCAGCCAGGTCACCAACGCCTACTACGTCCCGATCAAGCCAAGACTGCTGACCACATCCGACGGCCGCCAAATCTGCTCGGTGAACCAACCACCCGTCTGAACCGCACCACGACCAGCAGGACAGCATTTCCGGATTGATGGGCGCACGTCAACCACTGGTCTTCGGCCTTCGGAGTTCTCGAACCTCGAAGGCCGAAGATCAGTGATACAGCACCAAGCTTGAACTGGCGCTCGGCCTCATGTGGGCGATGTACCGACTGTGATCCGTTGCCATTCACGGCAAAGTGGGAAAGCGCAGCACTCGAACCGCCCGCGCCGGAACGGTGTTTGCACCTGCCGGTAGCCGTCCCGCGACTCCAGGGGGCAAATAGGGGCAAAGCGCCACCTGCAGCTTGCTTGCCCCCGTTCGCGTGGGGTAGCCTCGCCACCCTTCGCGACGGATAAGTTGTGCGGGCCGGGCAGGTACGTCGCGGACGGGCACCGCTGCTCGGTGGTCCGTTTGGTGGCCCGTTCGGTGGCCCGACTTGCGGTGCAAGCCGCCGCAAGTCGAGCTTGACGGGGCGGACCGGATCGCGGCCTTGGATCAGTAAGCCGATAGCCGCAGTGTCGGTGCGGATCGTCCGTGCTGGAGCCTCGGACGAAGGTTGCGCCACTTCGTGCAGGTTTGCGAGCGTTACTCGGTTGCGTCGGTGAAGTCCGCGTCAATTCGGACATACGCTCCGTACCGGGTGATCCCGTCGATGCGGAGACCCGGCGACAGTGACGCGGGCGTCGTCGGCGACACGGAAGGATCTGTCGACGTGACATACGTCGTTAGGTGGTCGACGAGGTTTTCGCGCAGGAACGGCTCGGCGGTGGCGGCGCTGCCCGCGAGGAGCAGTGAGCGGACTCCGCCGGTGTACAGCGCGGCCAACAGGTTGCCGGGCTCGTCGTCGGACGTTGTTTTCGGCAGGCTGAACGCGACGTGACCGTGGCCATCGGGAATACCTTCGGTGACGTGGCCGTGGTCGTCGAGCACGGCGTCGACGGACGTGCGGTGGTGGGCGAGCAGCGCGTCGTCCGGCGCTTCGGGCCAGCCGGATTGGTGGATCTCATGCAGCCACGTGACGTGCGGCCGGCGGAATCGCAGACCGTACAGCCATGGTCGGAGGACCAGTCTGGCGGTGTCGGCCAGGAGGCCGACCTCGACATCCACTCCGGCCGCACCCAGACGTGCGGCGCCGCCTTCCTCGCGGGAGGTGGGGTCGATCACCGCGATGACGGTTCTCATGATGCCCGCGTCGAGGAGTGCTAGGTGGCATGGTGGGGTCAGGCCGTGGTGGTTGCAGGGTTCGAGGGTGACCACCGCTGTGCCGCCGCGGGCGCGGTCGCCTGCTGCAGCGAGTGCGTGGACTTCGGCATGGGCTTCGCCTTTGCGTTCGTGGTAACCCTCGCCGACAATGTTTCCGGCCCGGTCGAGGATCACACAGCCGACGGGTGGGTTGGGGCTGGTACGGCCCAACCCGAAAGCGGATAGGGCGATGGCGCGCCGCATCGCGCTAACTTCGTTCGCCGACCCGGTCACAGGTCACCACCCAACGCCAGCTTGGCGCGAAACGCAGCCACTGGCGACAGGTCGTCATGGTCGACCAGTCGCTGGGCGACGAGGCGCAGCTCGTTCTCGGTCCTTATCGACCCCGATCCACGGGCGATGTCCAGAGCCTCCTCCGCCAGGTGCGCCGCTTGTTCGGGCTCGCCAGCCGCTGCGGCGGCCATAGCGAACCGTCCGAGGGCGACCCCACGATCGCGTCGGTAAACCGGGGGCAACGTCGGAAGAACCGCGTCGAACAGATCGAGTGCTTTGCGCGAGTTCTGCAGGATCAGCCAGCAGTGCGCCCGCTGGAGCTCCAGGTATGTGGAGGTGCAGAACGACCCGTGTCCGCCACGCGCGTCCCCCATCGTATCCAATGCAGCCCACCCGTGCGCTCGGTCCAGCGCACGGTGGGCGGCGACAGCATCGCCGTCAAGCGCATGTCCATGAGCTTCCTGCTGGGCGATGGCCGCGCGCATTGGGGCGGGAAGCATGGCACCGTCACGGCTTGCCGCCTGTGCCATGCCGATCACCCGGGCGGTGTCTCCGTTGGTCGTCGCCTGTTGGCTGCGACGGAACAGTGTCCATGCCAACATGAGGCGGTCGTCGGCCTCATATGACCACTCCATCGCACGATCGGTCCAGTAAGTCGCGAGGCGATCCTCACCGGCGTCCTCGTGTAGCCACGCCGCCGACTCGGCGTATTGCGCCGCCAACCGCACCGTCTCACGACGAACTACACCTCTGGCCGACCGGGCCAGGTCCATGACCAGTCGCAAGTGTTCGTGAACGGATCTGAGCGCGAAGCGAGGGCCGAACAGGTTGTCGGTCTTGACCAGGAGGTGCCATTGCTCGCGGAGATGGCTGAGCACATCTGAAAAATCACCCACCGACAATCCCGTTGGCATAGAGAACTTACCAACCGATGTTGTTCCGGCCGAGTCGGCATGTCCGATCGAACTTCCGTCGGCTGCGGCTGTGCCTCTCCGCAGACCGTATCGGGCACGACGTTCTTGCTCGCGGAGGGCAAGGAGGTCGCCACCAGCGTCGAGGGCGTGGTCAATGGCTTTGACGAGTTCGAGCGAGGGCAGGTTGTGGTCGGGGCGTTCGGCCAGGGAGATGTATTGGCGGGTGTAGCCGATGCGTTGGGCGAGTTGCGGCTGGCTCAGGCCCGCTTCGGTGCGTCGCTTCTTGATCTCGTGGGCGAGCCGGGTCGCAGCGGAAGGTGCTTCCTCGAAGGCGCTGTCTTCGGTCAAGGTCGACTCCGCTGTACCAGGTGGCAGACGTAGGGCAATCGGGGGGCAAATCCGCAGCAGGTTGATTTGCCCCCTCCCCGGAGCTTAGCCGGTCTGGGTCCAATGGTCCCAGGGTGATTCGGGTGATCCTGGGAGGTGGATGTCATGCGACCGTTGGACCGTGGTAAACACGGAGGCGGGTCGGGTGTGCGGTTGCTCGGCACGGCGGAGCGGGCTGGTTTGAGGCCCGAGTTGGCGGAGGTCGTGGAGTACCGCAAGTCGGGGTTGAGTCTGAACTGGATCGTCGGGTGTCCGTTGGACTGCGGGTATTGCGTGCGGCATCTGTTCGGCAACTTCGGCATGAAGGTGCCGCGGGCCTTGACCGGCGATGAGGAGGCGGTGGAGTTGTTGACCGGTCACCGGTTCTTCCACCCGCACGTGACGCCGGTCCAGTTGCTCAACCGGGCGACCGACCCGATGCTGCCCGCGGTCAAGCCGCACCTGTTGCGCGTCATGCGGATGCTGGACGACCGGGGGCTGACCAACCACGTGCTGGTGATCACCCGATGGCGGGTGGAGCCGGAGGACTGCGTCGAACTCAACGCGCTGCGCAACCTGAAGGTGACATTGCTGGTCACCCATTCAGGCATCGACGATCCCCGGATCGAGCCGGTGGACTCCGTGATCGCGGCGCGGTCGCTGCGCACGGCGTTCGAGCACGCCGACCGCTATCGGGTGGTGTTGTACTGGCGGCCGATCGTGCCCGGTCTCAACGACACCGACGCCCACCTCGACCACGCTCTCGATCTGGGCCGGTCCGCGCACGCCACGGTGTTCACGGGCCTGTTCTACCGCGGCGCGATCCGCGACTACTACCGCGCCCACGGCCTGCCCGAACCCTACGAGGAGGGTGCGCGGCGCAAGGTGTTCCCCGAGCGGTTGGAGCGGCGGATCCTCACCGCCGCCGCGCGCCGCCCCGACGCCCCGGTGCTGTTCCGCAAGACGTCCTGCGCGCTCGCCTACGCGCACGGGGTGGCGGACTACAACGGCCATTACGGCATCCGTGAGCTGTGCGACATCTGTCCGATCACCCAACTCGAGCTGTGCGCGCGGCAGTGGGGTCCGCCGCGACCGGACGCGGTGGCCGCGATGGCGCAGGAACTCGGGGGACGGCTGGTCGCGGTCACCGACCGGGCGGTGGTGGTGGACGGGCTGGACGAGCAGGCCCGCTACCTGATGCAGCACCTGTTCCGGTTTCAGGTGCACGACGTGACCAAGCCCCACCACCCGGGCCGGCACGGGCGTGCCGATCTGGGCTGGCCCACCACCGTGGAGGCACCGTGACCACCCCACCCCCCATCACCCCGGACCGTGTCACCCCACACCACGCTCCCGCGCCGTCCGGCGCGTCGTGGCCGCCGGTGTTGGACGGCCACCCGCTGGTGGTGGTCGACGTGGAGGGCAACGGCGGGCAGCCGCCGCAGATCGTGGAAGTCGCCCTGCTGGTGGTGGACGGACCGGTCACCGGCCGGGACCTGCGCAGCTGGCTGGTGCGCCCGTCCGTTCCGATCACGCCGTTCGCCCGCCGGATCCACGGCATCGGCGACGACGATGTCGAACGCAAACCCCGCTGGCACGGCGTCTCGCACGAGATCCTGCCGTCCCTGACCGGCCGGGTCCTGGTCGCGCACAACGCGAGCACCGACTACCGGGTTCTTCGCGCGCATCTGCCCGGCTGGCGGCCGCCCCTGGTACTGGACACCCTCAAGCTCGCCCGACACGTCCGGCCCGACCTGCCCAGCCACGGCCTGGACAAGCTGGTCGCCCACCTCGGGCTGGACACCACCGGCGTCGCCGGACAGCGCCCGCACCGCGCCGGTTACGACACCTGGTGCGCCTGGCAACTCTTCCTCACCCTGGTCGGAGAGTCGGGACTGGACTGGGACGGCCTGGTCCGCGTCGCAGCGCTCCCCGGCTTCCAACCCGGCAACACCCCGGACACCACAGAAGCCGCGGAGGGGTTGTGGTGAGCGGCGCGGTGGAAAAGCCGGTGGTCGTCGCGGTACTGGGCACCCACTCGACCGGCAAGAGCTCCTTCCTCGCCCGACTCACCCACGAGCTGCGCCGCGAACAAATCCAGGTCTCCACGGTCGCCGACCTGGGCGAGCAGGCCCAACGCGTCGGACTGCCGATCCTGCACAACCACACCTGGGCCTCGACGTTGTGGATCATCACCAGGGGCATCAGCAACGAACTCGAAGCCTGGCTGCACGCCGACGTAGTCCTGGTCGACCGCGCCGTTCCCGACGCCTTGGGCTACTACCGCGCCGCCCTGGCCCACCGCGGCGAACAACCCGACCCACGGATCCAGGCACGACTGGAAACCCTCGTCCGCGACCACAGCACCCACTACGACCTGCTCTACCGCACCACCCTCGACCCCGACATCCCCTTGGGCGACAACAAACACCGCGACCCCGACCAAACCTTCAGACAACTGGCCGACCACCACGTCGCCGCGGTCCTTCACGACCTGGCCCTGCCCCACCGACTCCTGCCCTCCGACGGCCACGACCACGCACTCCACGACACCCTGCACTTCGTCATGCGCCGACTCTCCGACCCCGCAACCGCTTCCGCCGAACAGTCCGCATCGTCGTCGTAACCACCACCCGCGATCACTGGGAGCTCGTCATGGCCCGTCACCGGCAAGGGCACGCCGTTCTGCGGCTGCTCATCCGCATGGGATGGCAACACGACCCCGCGTCGTGGACTGTTCGGTGCCGCGACCGACACAGCCGACGGGCACGCCTACGCGTCCACGTGGCCACGACCGGCGTTTCCATCGACGGGATTCCCACCGACCAGGTGGTCTTGACGCCGCTCGAAGTCGGACGACTCCGCGCGGCCCTCAGACAGGCGCTTCTCGCGTTCGACCGGCTCGCGGACTGCGACACGCGACTCCGGCACAACACGGCTACGACACCGGCGACCGCCGCCGAGCCGTCGACTCGCGCACGAGTCCGCCTCTCGCGGAGACCCACGGTGTCGGCGATTCGGGCACGGCTCGCCGAACCTCCGGCCCCCTGCGGGCAGGAGGTGGATTACGAGCGGCTCCCCACCAGACCGCGACGGTTCGCTGCCTGAGCCGTCCCCAAATCGATCGCCGACCGGTCCGGCCTCCGACGGCATGCGCACGCCCACGTCGCCATCGCACGGCACCGATGCCGGACAGCCGGTCGCGCCGCAGACCACTGCCACTCGAACCCGTTCTCGGCAACGCATTCCCCAAAGCCACGACACCGCATCCCTACCAGACGGCGCATCACCACCATGACGACACACCCCCGAGACGCCACACGCTGGAAAGAACCGATCGGCACCGGCCCATTACCCGGCCGGCCCGGCTAACGCGCAACACCTCACCCGAGCCGAGCAAGGACATCCACGATCGGCACGCCGTGGGTGCCGCATCGGCATCGGCCATCAAGGGCGACGGTCTCAGCCCTACTGATCGAGAGAATCCTCGTTTTCCGCGTCTACCGCCGGAAATCCGCCAACGCGAACATCAAGGCAGCACATGAAGAACCGCAGTGATCAACCGCCGACCACCGGTCCCCGCCACCCGGTGGTGATCCGGTGAAGGGCACACCCACGTTGCGGGGCCGCCTGCTCGGCCTCGAACTGCGCCAGGCCCGTGAGGCCGCGAATCTGGCCGTCACCGAGCTCGCCGCCCAGGCCCAATGGCCTCCGGGCAGGGTGCGACAGCTCGAAGCCGGTGTGAGCGAATCCTGGCCGGCCGACCTCATCCCGTACAGGACCGTGGTCGGGCACCGTTGGAACCGGCTCGCCGACCTGGCCCAGCGAGTAGACGAGCCGGAGATGTGGTGCGAATGGGGAACCGAAGCGGACAGCGTTCTCGACGTGCTCTTCCAGGACGCGGAACGGATCGACCTCTTCGCGCCGCTGGGAATTCACCCGGCTCTGCGGCGCCCCGCAGCCCGGTGCACCGCCTACGTCCTGGACTGCGCCGTCGTCGACAATGCCAACGTCACGGTCCGCGTCATCCCGCAGGACGCGGGAGCGTATCCCGGCATCGACTACCACCCCCTGACCTACTTCCGCCTGCCGGATGGCCCCGCCGTCGTTCTCTACGCATACCTGCACGCGGCGCAGTTCACCCAGGAGACACCGCATCTGCTCCAGGCGTACACGCTGTTCGAGCGGCTCGACGAGTTCGTTGTCGCGATGGACGAGCGATGACCGGCCCATCTGCGCCGGGCTCCCGCGTCGGCGACCTGCGACCAGGTCACGTGTGCATCGTGAACGCACACAGCGTGGGCGTGCACGGAGCCGGGCGACCTGGTCGACCTGGCGTGTCGGTGACGCAACACCGCAATCGTCGCGACGGCCGAGAACCCGACTCGTCATCGTCGCATCGGCACAGCGTGCGTCCTTACCGGACCGATGGGCGGTCCCGGTTTCGCCAGGCACGGCCAGATCGCGGCGTTCTGCGTGACCGGATGCCCCACTCCGTCCTCGTGAGGACCTGTCGCGGGCCACGCTCCGCCGATCCAGACGTCCACGCGCGCCTGGAGTCCCACCTCGCCCGATCCACCGCCCACCTCCCTTCCCAACTCCACCCGGCCGCCGGCACACGTGGAGATCGCTGCCTTCGAATGCGACGAGAAACAACGCCGGTGACGAGCGTGTCAACCCGTGTCGCTCGTGTTGCACGACTTTGAATGAGGAGAGCATGAACACCGAGGAAAAGCAGCAGTCCGTCCGGTTGAGCAGCGCGCGCAGCCGGGAGTTGGGAGCGGAGCTACGCATCGCCCGTCGGCGGGCCGGACTGTCCTCCAGTGAGACGGCGGAAGCCATGAACTGGTCGTTGGGCAAGCTGTCCAAGCTGGAGACCGGCAGTCGCGGGACCAGCACCGCGGACATCGCCACGCTGTTGGGCCGGTACGGGACGGACAAGCCGACCCGTGAGCGGATCGTCGCGATCGCGGCCGAGCCGGACACCGGTAGCTTTCTGCGGCGGCACGACGGAGCGCCGGATGAGCTGGTGGCGTTGTCGGTGCACGAGTCGATCGCCCGAACCCTCGCCGCCTACGAACCCATGGTCGTTCCGGCCCTGTTGCAGACCGAGGACTATGCCGCAGCCCTGACCGGCAGCCCGGAGACCGCCCAGGCCCGGATGCGTCGCCAACAGCGGCTGCGGCGGTCCGGCGAGCCGAAGTCGGTGTACTTCCTGCACGAGATCGCGCTGCAACTGCCGGTGGGCACGCCGCAGGTGATGCACGAGCAGATGTTGCACCTGACCCTGATGTCCGGCTGGCGCGACACCTGTGTCCGCGTTGTTCCCCGAACCCTTGGTCTGCACCCGGCACTACGCCTGCCCGCCACCCTGCTGACCCTCGACGACCCGCTCCCGCCCGTGGTGTACGCCGAGACCGACACGGTGACCGTGTTCCACGACGACCGTCCGATCGTGAACGCGTACCGGGACAAGCTGCACCGACTCGACCGGCTCGCTCTCGACGTCGAGCAGTCACGCGCGACGTTGACCCGATGGGCCGCCGTCTACGAACGCCAGGCCGCCTGACCCGGACCGGAACCGCCGACTGTCGCGGGCCGCGTGGACTTCCACGGTCCGCACGAGGACGGTCGTACCGTTGTAGCGCAAAGGGACACCATGCCGAACACCATCCGACTCAAAGGCGACGTCTTCGTCAAGGCCGCCAGGCTGGCGGGCTTCTCGTCCGACTACGGGCTGGCCAAGGCGATGGACGTCAATCGCTCGACCGTGGCGCGAGTGCTCGCGGGCGAGCTGCAGCCTGGCCCCGCGTTCATCGGCGGGGCCCTCACCGCACTGGCTCCCATGGGCTTCGTGGACCTGTTCGAGATCGTGCCCGTCACTCCGACATCGAAGTCGGCATAATGATCCCCTGCCCACGGAACGCCGCGGCCAAGGTGCTGCGCGACATCAGAACCACCCAACGGGCACCCGACTGGATCGCTGACCATTCCAAGCTGGTGCTCGACCTCGTGCACACCGCGATCGCCGACAATCACGCGGAGACGGCGACGGAGTTGCTGGTCGAACTGTGGCGGCTGCTCCCGGACGATGTCGGCGAGGAAGCGTCGCGGCACCTGCACGAGAGCGCGGTCGCGCTCGCGCAGGCGCTGCCCACCTCGCTACGGCTCGCCCGGGCATTCCGTCTTGGCGCGGGCAGGCTGCGTACCCGAGGAATGTACCGGCTGGCCGCCGCCCAGGGCATGTACGAACTCGCCATCCACCGCCTGCGCGACGACGACCCCGATGCCGCCGCATCTGCCCTGCTCGACCTGGCCACGACGTACCGGGCACAGGGCCGCATGCACAAGGTGATCGGCTGCGCCGACGAAGCCCTGGAAACCTACGGCCTTCACCGTGACACCCCGGGGTTCGCCCGAACCCTGTACCACCTCGGCAGGATCATGATCGACATCGAACGGTACGACTCGGCGCTCACCTACCTCGCCCGCGCGGCCACCGCCTATGGGAACCTGGCCGACACAGCGGCCCTGCCGCTGTGTCGTGCCGTACTCAGCCGAGCCCACCGCCTCCGCGGCGAAGCCCGGGCCGCCGACCGCCACCTCAACCGCGCACTCGCCCTGGTCGTCGGCACCGACGACGCCACGGCCGAACTGGTACGCGGGCTCGCGGCGGACACGCGCCAGCCGGCTGACGGGATGGTGTGACGTGATCCGCCGCCGGCATCAGGTGCCGTACCCTGTCCAGCCGAGGCTGCTGTCGGCCGCCTCGAGGCATTGCGCAGCGTGCCAGCAGGGTCAGCGTGACAGCGGGCGACGCCGATCATCTGGTGACCGAGCACACCGCGGTCGCTTTCCGACGCGTCCGGTGGCAGCGGCGACGCACCCACACCGGCCGACCTCACGGCCGTACGCGAGATCCCCACGGGCGCCGAGGCTAAAGGCAACGGAACACCCGATTCCGATACTCCCCGAGTATGTGCGGACGGAGGGTTCGCGCAGCCTTCCGGTGGCCGACCTGCGGGAACGTGATCCAGGGCCCTGACACCTCGGTAAGTCGACGCCATCCGCAAGCCGCAGATATGCGGACCGTCTGATTCGCCCGACCGGTTCGCGGCGCGCTGTGACGCGAGTACGCGATTCGGTGGCACCCGTTTGAATGACGGAGTTGGCCATGGGTCAAACTGTCTGTTCTACTGGTCAATCCAGGCAATCGACTCACCGGGGGCCGCCGTGAGCGTCCACAATGGAGGGATTACCGGGATCGACAGCGTTCTGGCGTCGGTCGACGACCGGTTTCCCACTCGCCGACGACTACATCCGACGTCTCGCCCGACATCCGATCACGTCGCCTTCCGTTCCTTCGGGCTCCGGTTCCTCCACGAGACCCAGGCGGCGGACCGGCCGACGTATCGGTACTCGCATGAACTGCAAGTGGTGGTGCACGACGACCCGCGACCGCACGTGGTACTGGCCGGCACGTCCAGCGGCGGCACCGACGGGCCCACCGGGGACGAGGAGATGGACTTCCACCAGCCAGATGATGACGAGTCACGGTGACGGTACTGGTCATCAGCGGTGACTCCGATCCCACGGTCAACCGCGTCGTGCTCGAGCTGCGCGACCGCGGGGTATCGGTCTTCCGGTGTGACGTCGGATGGTTTCCCACCGACTTGTCACTGGACGCCGTGCTCGACGGGGACCGGTGGCGCGGGTCGTTGACAACGCCGCACCGGACCGTCGATCTCGACACCATCAGGTCCGTGCTGTTCCGCAGCCCGACCGGCTTCAGCTTCGACGCCGGGCTGTCCGCCGCCGAATTGCGGCACGTACGACTGGAGGCCCGATTGGGGCTCGGCGGGGTGCTGGCGTCGCTGCCCGTGCCGTGGTGCAACCATCCAGCCCGACAGGCCGACGCCGGGTACAAGCCCTGGCAGTTGGCGGTGGCCGCACGGTGCGGCTTCTCGGTGCCCGCCACGGCGGTGACCAACGACCCGAAGGCGGTCCACCGGTTCACCGCCGACCATCCGCGTGTGGTGAACAAGGTGCTCGGCGTCAACCGAATGGACGACGGGCCGGTCACGAGGATCGCCTACACCCGCTTCCTGGAGTCGTCCGACCTGACCGACCTCACCGGGGTCGAGACCACGGCACACCTGTTCCAGGAATGGGTCGAGAAGTCCTTCGAAGTGCGTCTGGTCGCCGTGGGCGCCGCACTGTTCGCGGTGGCGATCCACGCGCACAGCACGGCCGCCCGCGTCGACTGGCGCAGCGACTACGGTGCGCTCTCCTACTCGGTGATCAACCCGCCCCGCGAGGTCGTCGCCTCGGTCGGGCGCTTCCTGAACGAACTCGGGCTCACGTTCGCGGCGTTCGACTTCGTCGTTGCACAGGACGGTTCGTGGCGATTCCTCGAAGCCAACCCCGCGGGCCAGTTCGGCTGGCTGGAGGACGCCGTGGGCGTGCCGGTCAGCGCCGCCATCGCCGAGTTGTTGGCCAGGCCGGCATGACCCCCGACATCTCCCGGCAGTCCGTCCACGCGGCCGGTGACAGCAACGTCCTGCAGGCCGGCCGGGACATCGTCACGATCCACAACACCCCACGATCGCCGCAGGCGGACCTGTCGAGATGGGTGTCGGTCGAACCGCCCTGGAACCGACTCGACCACCACGTGCGCGGCCGCAGCGGTCTGGTGGACCGCTTGACGCGGATGACCTCCGACGGAACCGGTCGGACGATCGTGTTGCACGGCGGCGGTGGCTTCGGCAAGACGACCCTGGCGCTGCACTTCGCCCGGCGGATGCGCGATCGCGGCCTGGTCGTGTGGTGGGTGTCGGCCCACGACGAGGACGGCGTGGCCGCCGGTATGAGGGAAGTGTGCTCGCGCGTGGGCGTGTCGCTGGAACACATCCAGGCCGCCTGGGCCGGTCAGACGTCGGCACCGGACCTGCTGTGGAGCAACCTCGTCGACTTCCCCCGCCCCTGGCTGCTCGTGCTGGACAACGCCGACGACCCCGAACTCCTGCTCTCCACCCGCTCCACCCCAACGGAGGGGCCCAGCTGGCTTCGCACCACGGAGGGCGGAAACGGATCGGTCCTGGTTACCAGCCGCGACGGGCGCAGACAGGCATGGGGACCGCACGCGTCGCTGTTGCCGGTCCCGACGCTGGACCCCGACGACGGGGCACGTGTGCTGCTCGACCTGACCGGCCGCGACACCGGCGAGTTCGCCGCGGCCAGGGCCGTCGCCGACCGCCTGGGCGGCCTTCCACTGGCCCTTCGACTGGCCGGCCTGCATTCGGCGCGCATGGCCGCCGCGCCGCCACTGCCCGGTCTGAAAACCGTCCGGAACTTCGACGACTACCTGGCCGCGCTCGACGACCACTTCATCACCGCCGTCGAGGCCGCATCACCGCACCCTCCCGAACGCAGAGAGCCCCGAGAGTTGATCACCGAAACCTGGGAACTGTCCTTGGAAGCCCTCCGGCAACGCGGACACGCCGACGCACGCACACTACTGCGCCTGCTGTCCTGTTTCGCGGACAGCCCGATCCCCTATCGGCTACTGGACGCCCGGGTCATGGCGACCTCTCCGCTGTTCACCGGCATCACACCGGACAAGCTCCTGACCCTGCTGCAAGCCCTCACCGACCTGGGACTCATCGAGCAGACCCCGGGATCGGACCGGTCGCGGACACCGCAGGCGACCGGGTTGGTGCTGCACCCGGTGATACGGGAAAGCAACCGTCACCACCGCGACGTCGTGGCCAACCTGGTCGAGTACGCCGCGGTCACCACGGCACTGCTGGACTCCGCCACCCGCGACCTGGACTACGAGGACTCCACGACCTGGGCACAGTGGCAGACACTGGCACCACACTGCGCCAGTCCGCTACGGCTGTGGGAGGAAGCGGGCACCGACGCCCCCGGACACACCGACCACCTCCGCATCGCGGCCCGCAGCGTCTACCGGTGCGGACGATTCCTCTACCAGTGCGGTTCCTATTCCCGAGCCGAACACGAGCTGACCGCGGCCCTGGAACCGCAGCACAAGATCCTCGGCGACGACCACCCCGACACCCTCCGGACCCGCGTCACCCTGGCCTCGGTCCTCACCACCGAGGGCAAATTCGACGCCGCCGAAGCCGAGTTCCACACGACGCTGGCCATCCAGACGACACTCCTGGGCGAAACACATCCCGACACCCTGGACACCCGCAGCAGACTCGCCGTGGCGCTACGCGCACGCGACCGCCTCGACGAGGCCGAAGCGGAGTTCCGCGCCGTCCTGCACCACCAGGTGACCATCCTCGGCGCCGAGCACCGACAGACCCTCGACACCCGCAACCGTCTCGCCCACCTCATGCACCTGCAAGGCCGAGTCGCGGAAGCGGAAGCGGAATTCCGCGCCGTGCTGGCCGCCCGGGAAACCGTACTCGGCAGACACCACATCAACACCCTGGACTCACGCAGCGAACTGGCCTCACTGCTCCACGTCCGAGGAGACCTCGCCGCCGCCGAGACCGAATACCACCGACTGCTCGCCGACGAACGCGAAGCCCTGGGCGAGGAACACCCCAAGACCCTGATCGCCTACAGCCACCTGGTCATGCTGCGCCACGACCAGCACAAGCTCGACGGCCTCCAACGGCTCTACGAGGACGTCCTGGACAAGCAGAAACGCGTACTCGGCCCCACCCACATCCACACCCTCGCCACCCGACACCGCCTGGCGAAACTCCACTTCGAAACCGCACAACTCGAGACGGCCTCACGGGAATTCGACGACGTACTCCGCGAGAAAACCGAAGTCCTCGGCGAACACCACCACGCCACACTCATCACCCGCGAATACCGCGCCCTCACCCTCGCCGCCCTCGGCAACACCCGAACCGCCATCGACGAACTCGAGGCCCTGCTCGCCATCCGGCTCCGCACCACGGGACCGGCACACCCCCTCACCTCCGCAACACAAGCCAACCTGGATTCGATCAAGAACGCGCCCAGACCGAAAGCAGCGAAGCCCACGTCGGGACACGGACACAACCCGTCGCACCCGAGCGACTCGGAACCCACAGCCCCGGCCCCTCCCGACACCGCCTGAGAGTCCTGACGTCGGATCCCGGCTCCTGGCCCACGACGATCGCCGGCGCGAAGCGGACAACACACGACCACGGGCAGCATGGACCGGTGGAGATCAGCCGGCGGGGCCCGGTCCGGCGACGGCCCGGTAGTCGCGAGGCCGATGCGCAAACTCAAGGCTCCCGGCATCGGAGAGCGCGGGTACCACTCTGCGCTGGAAAGTGGTACCCGCGGAGTCGCTGCCGCTAGGCGGAGGAGTCAACCCGCCTACTCCAGGTCGCGCTCCGAGGACCCCATGGTGACCTTGCCCGGATCGGTCAAGCCGCTGACGCCCTCCCCGGTTTCACCGCCCGCCCGGTGCGTTTGGATGCGGCACAGGAGCACCACCTGGCCAGGTGCGCTCGCACCTCCACCGACTCCGGGTGACGATGAATACCCGCCGGTGCCGGAGGTGGTTGAGGTGGGACATACGGCCGCTGTTCCCGATGACCTGCCGATCATCGCGCCGATGCTGACCACCCTCGGCGAACCGCCGACAGATCCCGGGTGGGCGGTGGAGTTCAAGTGGGACGGCTACCGCGGTGTGGCGTACTGCCACGGCGGCCGGGTGCGAATGCTCAGCCGCAACAAGTCGGAGCTGATCGACCGGTTCCCGGAGCTGCGCGTGCTGCCGGACCTGCTGCACGGACGCACCGTCGTACTCGACGGCGAGATCGTCGCCCTCGGGCCCGACCGGCGCCCCGACTTCGGGATGCTCCAGCGCCGCACCCGCAGCACCGTCGGTGGCCGAGCACTGCGCGTCGCACCCGTCGCCTACTACGTGTTCGACCTCCTCGTCCTCGACGGACGCTCGACACGGCACCTGCCCTACCACGAACGGCGGGCCATGCTCACCGCGCTGCGACTGCCCGGCGAACACCCGATCCAGGTCCCACCGAGCTTCCCCGACACCGAACCCGCGACGATCCTCCGCGTCGCCGGGCAACACGGCCTCGAAGGCATCGTCAGCAAACGCGCCACCTCCCGCTACGAGCCGGGCCGACGATCACCGGCGTGGATCAAGACACCACTGCGACAGACCCACGAGGTCGTCGTCGGCGGACGGAAGCCGGGCCAGGGCCGGCGCGCGGGCACGGTCGGGTCGCTGCTGCTGGGCGCGTACGACGAGACCGGCTTGGTCTACGTCGGCCACGTCGGCCACGTCGGCACCGGCTTCACCGACAAGGCCTTGGCCGACATGCAGCGCCGACTGGACACGCTCCGGCGCACCACCAGCCCGTTCAGCGTGCCGGTGCCGCGTGAGTTCGCCCTCGACGCGCGGTGGGTCGAGCCGCTGCTGGTCGGCGAGGTCGAGTTCCGGCACTGGACCACCGACCACCGGCTCCGCCACCCGTCCTGGCGCGGCCTGCGCGACGACCTCGATCCGGTGGACGTCCACCACCCCGACCGCTGACCACGTCAACCGCGCGTGGCGGCCCCGGTGCGTGATCCAACTTCACGTGGGATCGAACGCTTGTGCGATGATCGTGGAGCGGTTCTTCCCCGACCGTCGTGTACCCCGCCTGTGAGGGCGGGGGTCGTCGGTGATCGAGGGGTTGGTCGCATGGAGCGGCGCGATTACGAGCGGATGGTCGACCGGTTCCGCCGGTTGGTGGAGCCATTGCCGGCCTGGCGTCGAGGAGCACGACGGAACGCCGACGCTGGTGGACGCCCTGTACGGGGGTGGTCTGCTGCTTCGGGTGGACGGCCGCTGGAACCCCTACCTGGTGCGGTACTTCGAGGCCGTCGACAAGGACCGCCTGCTGGCGCTCGTCGCGTTGCTGGAGGTCGTACCGCCGGACGGACCGGCGCACCGGGCCGGGGTGGAGTTCCTGAGGTCCCTTCGGCTCACCGACGAACCCGACTCCTCGCCCTGACGAACCGATAGCCCTGTAAACGGCCCCGGTGAACGTGGTCATCGACGGATAAGGACGAAGTGGGGCGGCGTGCAGCGACCTCGAGGGCTTCGCGCAGCATGCCGCACCGCACTGTCTCGTCCGACCGCACCACCGGCGACATCCGAGCACCGGTGCCAGCCGGGGACGTTCCGTCGCATACGGTGGCGGGCCATGAAATCGGCCGGAACGCGCGGCTCCGACGCTCCCCTGCGGATCACACGGCTGGCGGCCATGTCCATCGCCGGTCAACATGACGGCTGTGAACAACCCTTACATCGATGCCGCCCAGGCCGAGAAGGACTACTTCAGGTATGCCGATGATCTCGGCGCATCTTCCGAACATGCCGATCGGGTCCTGCGGCAGACCATTCACGACTCCAGCCAAGGAGAAGCCGCCGACCCGTATGAGCTCGCCCGGCTCCAGCTCACCGCCGATCTGTATCAAACCCCCGTTGACCGGTCTTGAGGCTGCTGAATTCGTGGGCTGCTGTTCAGACGATGTCGAGTTGGGGCGCGGCGGATGCGGCCTGTGCCGTTCGAGTCCGGGCCTGGACGTCGGCCAGGCTGGGAACGCACACAGCTGTCGCGGCACGGTGACTTCGTCTGTTCGGTGGTGTTGACGGCAAAGGTCTCCGTCAATCGGCCGTGGAGGCGCTCGTCCTGAGGTGCCCGTGCCGAGTGCCGTGCCGTCCCGTCCGCGGTGGCGCCGAAGGTATCGCCGTCCGCCCGCGGCGCAGTACCGCGAGTTGCCGGTCGTTCAGGGGTGCCCAGCGACTGCCAAGGAGCAGTGTCGTCGCAGGGCTCGTAGGCGGAGAGTCGACCTCCACGACGACACAGGACTGGAGGTACGACCGGCTCGCCTCCGACAGGAAGCACGACTCGGACGGTTTCGCGCGACGGTGGACCAACCGTTTCAGGGCGGCGTCCACGGAAGCTTCGGAACGGCCACCGACAGGCAACGGCCACTCCTTTGGGTGATCTTTTTGTGTCCGCCGAGCCGAGGGCCTGGCGGCGCGTTACCGGCCTGTCGAAGGGCAACAGGCAAGGTACGGGGCGCGTACCCGCAATTCTGCGAGTTCGTTCCGGGACCCGATTCGCCACTGACGTGCACGAACACGGGTTCGAACCTCTTCCCAGGCGTGCACCCGCAGATGCACGCGCACCCGACATCCCGAGATGATCTTGAAGTGGCGAAATTGACCACTTGCAGTGTTTTGCTCTGGTAGCGCACTCTTCCGCCATGAGCCAGTCACCATCGCCCCACGGCAAGTGGGTAGAGCCGTCGGAGACCGATGGCCTACCCGAGGCACTACGGGGAATGCGGGCGTATATGCCGCGCCCACTGCCGTCCGACGTCATTGTGCCCACCAAGACCCATCGTGTGCAGGCGATGGCCGAACACAGCCTCGGCGAACTGAACGAGAGCACACGGCGTCTGCCCCGCAGCTCACTGTTCGCGCTGTGTACCCGCCTACGGGAAGTGCAGAACTCCGCGCAGCTGTCCGGCACGAGCCTGGGCTTGTCGGAGGTCTGGACGACCAAGCTGCTGTTGGACCGCGCCGCCGAGGGTGTCGGCACGCAGGAGGAGGTGCTGGAGCAACACGAGGC
>NZ_JBSGBG010000044.1:0-75959 GCF_053601135.1 Actinosynnema sp. NPDC004786
GGTCGCGGCACTGCTGGCGGCGGCGCGGTCGGCGGCGGCGCGGTCGGCGGCGGCGCGGTCGGCGGCGGCGCGGTCGGCGGCGGCGCGGTCGGCGGCGGCGCGGTCGATGGCGGTGGCGGTGGCGGTGCCGTCACTGCCGGCGGTGCGGGTGCCCGCGCCGGCGTTGGCGGTGCTGTCGATGGGGTGCGGCTCGGCCGCAGCGGGCGTGTCCGCCGGGCTGTGGCGGGCGAGCCGGTGCAGCCGGCGGAAGACCAGCACGCCCACGGCCAGGCCGGCCAACGGTGCCGCCAGGGCGATCGCGCCCAGCGTGGGCCGGGTGAGCACCGCCGCGACGCCGAGCACGCCCAGCGCCGCGGCCAGGAGCGTGCCGGGCAGCGGACCGCGGCGCGACAGCAGGCCGGCCAGGACCGCCGCGGCAGCGACGACCGTGGCCATGCCCGCCAGCAGCACCGCCTTGTCGTGCTCGCCGAACGTGCGGACCGCGAAGTCCTTGACCGGGTGCGGTGTCAGGTCGATCGCGGTGTTGCCCACGGCCAGGAACGGGGACGCGAGCGGGTCGGTCAGCGCGGCCACGAGGTGACCCGCGGCCAGTGCCGCGGCCACCGCGACCAGACCCACCGCGACCGCCGCCCGCGACCGCAGGCGCGGCGTCCCGGCTTCCGACGACTGCCTGCGCGTGGAGGTGTCCATGCCCGGTGTTCGCGGCCGAGCGCCCGGCGGATTGCCCCGGCGGGCGATGCTCAGACCAGCGGCAGGACCACGACGGTGGGTGTGGTGGGTCGGGGCGACCCTCCTCGCGGCTCCACCGTGAGGCCCACGGCTTCCCGACCGGTGAAACCGCTCGCCAGCAGGGGTTCGGGGGCGTCGGCGGACGTGAGCAGCCCCGCCGGCCGTGGACCGTCGGCACCGATCAGCCACATCTGGTAGGTGCGGTCGTCCGGCAACCGGGCCAGCCCGTGGGCGAGGAACAACACCTGGCCCCTCGCCGACGATGCCACGACGGTGCCCGTGCCGCCGCCGGCGACCTCGCCGCGGACGAGCTTGGCGTCCGGTGCGGCCAGCAGCTCGGCGACCTGGCTGTTGCGGCTGTTGACCTGCTCCAATGCCTGGAGGTCGCGCTCCAGCCGATCGTTGGTCCGCACGCCCTGGACGCCCAGGGTCACCGCCACCGCGACGGCCGCCGCACCGGCCAGCGCCGCCGTCCTGCGCAACCAGGTGCCCCGCCTCCCGCCGGCACGCCGCCGGTGCGGTTCCGCGGGCAGGTCGGGCCGATCGCCGGAACCCCACCCGATCGGCCCGGCAGGCCGATCACCGGAGCCCGGCGCAACCGGCCCGGCAGGCCGACCCGACCGATCGCCCGAACCCCGCCCGATCGGCCCGGCAGGCCGATCACCGGAGCCCGGCGCAACCGGCCCGGCAGGCCGACCCGACCGATCGCCCGAACCCCGCCCGATCGGCCCGGCAGGCCGATCACCGGAGCCCGGCGCAACCGGCCCGACGGGCTGATCCGGCCGATCACCGGAGCCCGGCGGGAACGGCTCGGCGGGCCCATCCGACCGGTCGTCGGGGTCCGGCGGGAGCTGGGGGGTGCGGAGCGCGGCGGCCAGCACTTGTTCACGCAGGTGCGCGGGCGGCTCGGCCTCGGTGCCGCCGGCGAGCTGCGTGGCCGTCGCCAGCAGTTGGGTGGTCTCCTGCGCGCAGCTCGAGCACACCGCGATGTGGTCCTCGAACAGGCGGCGCTCGGCGGCGGAGACCGCGTCGAGCGCGTAGGCGCCGATCAGCGTGTGCGCCTCGGCGCGGGCGGTGTCGTCGGTCATCGGGTCACCCCCAGGCAGTCCCGGAGCCTGATCAGGCCGTCGCGCATCCTGGTCTTCACTGTGCCCAGCGGGATGCCGAGGACGGCGGCCGTCTCGGGGTAGCTGTAGCCCCGGAAGTAGCCCAGCAGGATGGACTCCCGCTGCAGGTCGGTCAACGTGGCCAGGCACCGGCGCACCTGCCGCTGCTCGATGCGCGCGGCCACCTGCTCGCTGACCGCGTCGAACGGCGTCTCGACGTCGCGGCGGGCGGCGAGGTCCTCCCGCCGGGTCGCGGCCTGCGCCGAGCGGACCCGGTCCACGGCGCGGCGGTGCGCCACGGTCAGCACCCACGTCTCGGCGCTGCCCCGGCGCGGGTCGAAGCGGGCGGCGGTGCGCCACACCTCGACCAGGACTTCCTGGGTGACCTCCTCGGACTGCGCGTGGTCGCGCACCACGCGGCGGACCAGCCCGAACACCCTGCCGACCACCTTGTCGTACAGCCGCGCGAACGCCGCGTCGTCGCCGCGCGCCACCAGGCCCAGCAACTCCTCGGCCGGGACGTCGTCCTCGTCACCGGTGTCGGTGGGTACGGCTTGGAGCTTGCGCTCACGGCCTGTCATCGTGCCCCTTCTCGGGTGGAACGGTCCTCGACCGCCGGCCGCGCCGCTCGCACGCGACTGCTCCCGACCGCACGGCCCGCTGCCCCCGGTTCGTCGCGGACCCCGCGTCGGATTGGTCCGGGTCCCGGGTCGATCACCGCCACAGCGGTTGGCGCACGCCGAGCAGGCGGTTGAGGGCCACGCCGAGCACGGTCACCAGCAGCACCCCCACGCCGATGGCGACCAGCTCGGAGGCGGACGTGAGCAGGCCCAGGCTGATGATCAGGGTCGTCGCCCCGGCGGGCGGGTGCGGGCAGTCCAGCACGCGCAGGACCAGGGCGGTCAGGGCGACCGAGAGGGCGGCGGCGCCGACGCGGGCTCCCGTGACGCCCTCCTGGAGCACCGGCGGGTGGTCGGTCAGGCCGAACAGGGCCAGGCAGCCCGCCCCGGCCAGGATCGCCACGCCGTGCCCGATCAGGGTGCTGCGGGGCGCGGCCGACTGCTGCCGGGGTGACTCGAAGAACAGCATCACGGTCGGGCCGAGGCTGGGGAACAGGTAGGGCTGCCTGACGAGCAGGGCGACACCACCCGCGGCGGCCAGGACCGCCAGGCACAGCGCGAAGGCGTACCCGGCGGCGCCGAGGCTGCCCGCCCGTCGTTCGGCCGCTTGGAGCGCGCCGCCGGGCCCGTCGTCCACGTCGCTCACCGGGCCGCGATGAGGGCCTGGGGCGCGGCCTGCTTGATCCGGGTGCGCAGCCAGGTCAGCTGGCGGGCGGTGTCCTGTTCGCAGGCGTTGACGAGGTCGAGCAGTTCCCGGTCGCGCAGGCCCTGGGCGGCCTGGCCGACGACGGTCCAGGTGATGTCGGTCAGGCTCGCCAGGGTGTAGAGGTCCTGGAGGTCGCGCAGCAGGCCGACCGCCCCGCTGCGGGTGGAGTCCAGGCCGGCGGCGTGCAGGCGTTCGGGTTCCTCCTCGCGGTGCTCGCCGTAGCGCTCCACGACCGGCGCCAGGGCCTCGGCCTGGTGGTCGGTCCGCTCGGCGAGGACCTGGCAGGTGTGCCACACGTCGGGCTCGTCCGCGTGGCCCCGGCCGACCTCGCGGAAGGCGCCGGCGAGCGTGGTCAGCGACGTGTGCAGCAGTCCCAGGTAGGTGGCCAGGTGCATGATCAGCCCTTCGACGCGGCGTGCGGCAGCACGTTCGGGGTGCGGTCGGGGGTCGGTGGCGGCGGGGGCGGGCCGGTCGGGGCCACCTCCTCGCGCACGTCGTCCTCGCCCGCGGTCGCCGGCACGCCCGCCGGGTCGTGCGGCGCGGACGCCGTCGTGGTGGGCGCGGGCGCGGGGCCGGTGGCGTCGGCGAGCCTGGTCACCCGGACCGCGCCGATCTTGAACAGCGGCTGCTTGGACACCGGGTCCCACTCGGTCAGGGTCAGCTCGTTGGCCGCCCGAGCGTGCCGGTCGTCGTCGGTGTCCCAGTAGCCGTAGTGGAACGGCACGAACACCACGCCGTCGCGGCCCCGGCCGATCCGGGCCCGCGCCTCGACCCGGCCGCGCGGCGACTCGACCCGGACCAGGTCGCCCTCGGCCACGCCCAGGGCGGCGGCGTCGTGGGCGGACAGCTCGACCCACGGCTCGGGCGCGGCGCGGCGCAGCTGCCGGGAGCGGCCCGTCTTGGTGCGGGTGTGGAAGTGGTAGGCGGTGCGGCCGGTGGTCACCACGAACGGGTAGTCGTCGCTCGGCCGCTCCGGTGGCGGGGCGTACTCGGCGGCCTTGAGGAACGCCCGGCCGTCGGGGCGCTGGGCCCGGTACTGCTCGGGCGAGGTGGAGCCGCCGGTGAGCAGGTCGTGGCCGTAGTCCTCGCACACGTCCGGGTGGGTGGGGAACACCCCGTCGGCGTAGAGGCGGTCGCAGCCGTCGGGGTGCTCGTCGTTGCACGGCCACGGGATGCCGCTGCCGCCGCGCAGCTCGTCGTAGGACAGGCCGGTGTAGTCGCACAGCCGGCCGCGGCTGCACTCCTGCCAGGCCCGGAACGCGCCCTCGGGGTCGGACCACTTGATCAACGGCTGCCCGTCGCGGTCGCGGAAGTCCATGCGGCGGGCGTAGTCGAGGAAGATGTCCAGGTCCGACCGGGCCTCGCCGGGCGGTGCGACGGCCTGGTCCGACAGGTGCACGGTGCGGTTGACGTTGGTGAACGTGCCCTGCTTCTCGCCCCACAGCGCCGCCGGGAGCACCACGTCGGCGTACTCGGCGGTCTCGGTGCGGAACCCGTCCTGCACGACCACGAACAGGTCTTCCCGGGCCAGGATCTCCCGGACGCGCGGCAGTTCGGGCAGGGACACGGCCGGGTTGGTGGCGGAGATCCACAGGAACCGGATGGAGCCCTGCTCGGCGTAGCGCCACAGCTGCATCGCGTGGGTGGGCGGGGCCCAGTGCGGGATGGTCAGCGGGTCGACGTTCCACAGCTGCGCCAGCTGCCCGACGTGCTCGGGGTTGTCCCAGTTGCGGAAGCCGGGCAGGTCGCCGTCGGCCCCGGTCTCGCGGGTGTTCTGCGCGGTGGGCTGGCCGTTCATCTGCAGGATGCCGCACCCGGGCCGGCCGATCAGGCCGCGCAGCAGGTGCAGGTTGTTCACCTGGCAGGACGCCGCCGTGGCCTGGTGGGACTGGTAGAAGCCCTGCAACACGGTGGACAGCACCCGCTCGGACGTGCCGAAGATCCGGGCCGCCCGGCGCAGGTCGGCGGCGTCGACCCGGCAGGTGTCCGCGACGTGCTCGGGCGTGTACGGCTCGACGGTGGCGGCCAGCTCGTCGTAGCCGAGCGCGTGGGCGGCGACCCAGTCGCGGTCCACCCAGCCGTTCACGATCAGCTCGCGGACCAGGCCGTTCATCAGCGCCAGGTTCGTGCCGGGCAGCGGGGCGAGGTGCACTCCCCCGGACTCCACCGCCGCCTCGGCGACCTTGGTGCGCCGCGGGTCGACCGCGACCACCGCGGGGCGGTCCGGTCCCGCCAGGCGGTCCAGCACGCGGGCCCACAGCACGGTCTGCGTCTCGGCCATGTTGTGCCCGAACAGGAAGATCGCGTCGCAGGACTCGATGTCGGTGTAGCTGCCGGGCTGGCCGTCGGAGCCGAAGCTCTCCTTCATCGCCGCCGCGGCGGTGGCCGTGCACAGCCGGGTGTTGCCGTCCATGTGCGGCGTGCCCAGGCCGGCCTTGCCGATCACGGCGAGGGTGTAGTACTCCTCCAGGAAGAGCTGGCCGCTGGTGTAGAAGCCGTGCGACAGCGGCCCCACCTCGTCCAGCAGCTCCCGCGACCGCCGGACGACGAGGTCCATCGCGGTGTCCCAGTCGGACTCGACCAGCACGCCGCCGCGCCGCACCAGCGGCCGGGTCAACCGGTCCCGGCCGTTGTACTGCCACGACCCGTACAGGCCCTTGGGCCCCAGCCGGCCGTGGTTGACCACGTCGCCCGCACGGCCCCGGACGCCGACCATGCGGCCGTCCTTGACGGCGATGTCGCAGCCGCAGCCGTTGCTGCACAGCACGCACGCCGACTGCACCCAGCGGTCCACGTCGGACTCCGCCACGCCGGCGTCCAGGTGCAGGTCGACGCGCACCGGCCACGGCTCGTCCTTCGCGTGCGGCGTCCGCGTGCCCCAGATGTCCGCGATCCGGTCCGCCATGTGCCCTCCATCGCTCCGGTGTGACCACCGTGTCGGCTACCCGCCGCGACGACCGCCAACCACGTCGTCCGACCGGATGCCGGCGGCCGGGTGACCAACCGGGGCGCCGGGTGACGACGAGTCCGGTTCCCCGGCCCCGGCCCGGCGGCGACCGCTACCCGTGCCCCTCGTCGGCGCGTTGCCGGCGCAGGTGGTCCCGTTCCGGGTCGCCGTCGGGCTCCTGGTCCAGCCCTTGGTGGATCATGTCGACCTTCTCGTCGGGCAGGTGCGGCGCGAGCAGCGGCACGGCCGGGTCCACGACGGCCTCGACGACCACCGGCCGGTCGGCGTGGAACGCCTCGTGCCACGCCTTGCCCACGGCGTCCGGGGAGTCGACCCGGATGCCGCGCAGCCCGAGCAGCTCGGCGTACGCGGCGTAGGGGAAGTCCGGCACGCGCTGCGAGGTCGGGAAGCGCGGGTCGCCCTCCATCTCGCGCTGCTCCCAGGTGACCTCGTTGAGGTCGCGGTTGTGCAGCACGAGCACCACGAACGTCGGGTCGGCCCAGTCGCGCCACCGGTCGGCGACGGTGATCAGCTCCAGCAGGCCGTTCATCTGCATCGCGCCGTCACCCACCAGGGCGACGACCGGCCGGTCCGGCGCGTCCAGCTTCGCCGCCAGGCCGTAGGGCAGGGCGCAGCCCATGGACGCCAGGTAGCCGGAGGTGTGCGCGGGCGCGCCGACCGGCAGCGCGAGGTGGCGGGCGAACCAGTAGGTGGCCGAGCCGACGTCCACCGCCACCCGCACGTCGAGCGGCAGGTGACCGGACAGCTCGTGCACCACCAGCTCGGGGTTGAGCGGGTCGGCGGGGGCCTGGGCGCGTTCCCCGGCGATGCGCCGCCACCGGGCCACGGCGGCGAACACCCGTTCCTCCCACCGGCGATCGGGATTGCGGCGCAGCAGCGGCAGCAGCGCCCGCAGCGTCTCGGTGGCGTCCCCCACCAGCGGGACCTCGACGGGGTACTTGCTGCCGACCACGCGGGCCTCGACGTCGATCTGCACGGCCCGCGCCTGCCCCGGCTCCGGGTAGAACTCGGTCCACGGGTCGTTGCTGCCGACGATGAGCAGCGTGTCGCAGCCGGCCATCAACTCGGCCGAGGCGGTGGTGCCCAGGTGCCCCATGACGCCGGTGTGCCACGGGGCGTCCTCGGGGATCACGGGCTTGCCCACCAGCGACGCCGTCGCCCCCGCGCCCAGCGCCTCGACCACCCGCGCGATCTCGGCCTGCGCGCCCGCCGCGCCGCGCCCGATCAGCAGCGCGACCTTCCGGCCGGCGTTGAGGACGTCGGCGGCCCGCCGCAGGTCGTCCTCGCGCGGCAGCACGCGGGGCCGGGCCACGACCGCCGAGGACGGCACCACGCCGTGGGTGTGCGGCAACTCCTGCGCCGCGTCGGCCCGCTGCACGTCGTGCGGCACGATGAGGCACGTCGGCACCCGCTCGGAGATCGCGGTGCGCATCGCGTTGTCCAGCAGCACCGGCAGCTGCTCGGGCGCGAACACCGTCTGCAGGTACTGGCCGCAGACGTCCTTGAACAACGCGTGCAGGTCCACCTCCTGCAGGTAGCCCGTGCCCAGCGCGGTGGACACGACCTGGCCGACGACCGCCACCACCGGGCGGCGGTCCAGCTTGGCGTCGTAGAGGCCGCCGAGCAGGTGGATCGCGCCGGGCCCCTGCGTGGCCAGGCACACCCCGACCTCGCCGGTGTACTTGGCGTGGCCCGACGCCATGAACGCGGCCATCTCCTCGTGCCGCACGGGCACGAACTCCGGGTCGCCGCCGGCCCGGTGCAGGGCGGCCAGGATCGGGTCGATCCCGTCGCCCGCGTAGCCGAACACGCGGGGCACGCCCCAGGTCCGCAGGCGTCGGACGAGCGCGTCCGCGACGGTGCCGCTCATGCCGCGCCCAGGGCGGTCTGCCACACCACGGCCTTCATGCCGCCTCCTCCGTCGTCGTCCCTGGACGGCTTCCCGCGCGACGGGCCGCGAAACGCGGGAGCGGAGCGGAACCCACCTCCGCACAGCCCGCCGGGCCGGCGGCAGCCCTGCCCTCCGACGTCCTGTTCACCGCCCGGCCCGACTCCGGCGGAGGCCGCGAGCCCGAGTCGTGCCGCCACCCGGAGCCGAACGCGGCACGCGACCCGCGCGGCGCCCGGGAGAGTCCACTTCGGTCCGTGAAGGCGTGTGACCTGGCCGGGTGGTTTCGGGTTCGGCCCGGTGATCACCCCTGGTCGGCGCGCGGTCCCGGTGGTGACAGTGGAGTGCGGGCGGCGACCGCCGCCCGTGCCGAGTCGGCGAGGAGTTGATCACCGTGCGAACCGTTCCCACGACCCTGTCCCGCATCGTCCTGGTGCCCTTGGTGCTGGCGGCGATCGCCGTCGGCCTCGGCGGGCCGGCGCACGCCGCCGGGCAGGCCACCCCGGCCTTCGGCGCGTCGGAGCGCGAGGCGGGCGCGGCCGATTCCCGGATCGGCCGGATCGAGTGGCAGGTCACCGACGACCTCGCCCTGTACGGCTACCTGGACCATCCCCGCCAGACCCTCCACCTCTTCCTCGAACGGGACCACGAGCAGGTCTGGCGCGGCACCCAGGTCGGGTCCGGCGACCTCGTGGGCGAGTTCCAGGACGGCAGGATCCAGGCTTCGATCGACTGGGACCGGGGCCGGCTCGTGATCGTCATCGGGTACCGGGGCGACCGGTACGAGAACAGGTGGACCTGGTAAAAGGCGCGTGGCGGTGGCACCGGGAGCCGGTGCCACCGCCACGTTGCCGCGCGCTACCTCATCGGGCCCCGCTCACGGGCAGCGCAGGGCCGGGTAGTCGATGCGGTGGCTCGTCGACACGCCGCCCTCCACGACGGTCGCGGTGACGACGCCCGCCGCCAGGTCGCCCGTCCGGGTGTTGAAGGACTGGTACGCCTGCTTGCCCGGCTCCACGGCGGCGAAGTGCTTGCCGCCGAACGGCGTGGCCACCGTGACCGCGACCGGTGACGTGCCCGTGTTCACCGCCGTGACCGCCAGGTGGGCGGTGCCGCCGACGCAGCGCGGGACGGCGGTGACGGCGAGGGCCGGCGTGGCCGCGGAGATCTCCAGCGTGTACCGGGTCGACGTCACGTGGTCCTGGGCGAAGGCGTCGACGGTGACCGTCCTGCGCCCCGAGGCGTCCAGGGTGATCTTGCGCGGGCGGGTGTCGTCGATCAGGACGCCGTCCACCTTCACCAGGCCGCTGGGCACGTGCGGGTCGAAGTCGACGTCCACCTCGGTGGTCCCGGCCGGGACCCGCAGCGCGTAGGCGGTGGCGCCGGGGGTGAAGGCCGGGGTGAGGACGCCCGGGGCGGCCTTGAGGCCGGACAGCTCCGACTCGGGGCCGTAGACCAGGGACTTGCTGGTGGCGACGCCGAACACGCCACCGGCCCAGCCGCCGGTCGACTGGAACCGGACGGTCACCACCGGGATCCGCTGCCCGTTCTCGTCCAGCACCGGGTTGCCCGCCTGGTCCACCTTCCACCGCGGGTTGTCCAGGTGCTTGCGGGGGATCTCGTCCGTCTGCAGGTAGAAGACGTTCGTGCCCGCGTTGCGGTTGACGGTCTCGGTCTTGAACTTCTCGTCGTTGAGGTAGACGTCGAAGGTGCGGCCGGCGTCGCCGGAGTAGTAGCGCACCCGCAGCAGGTTCGACGCCTGCGCCGGGTCGACCCGCAGGTCGTAGCTGAACCAGCCGGACGGGCCCTCCGCGTGCCGGAACTGCTGGCCGCTGAACACGCCGACCGACGAGTTGGCCTGCTTGAGGTTCTTGGCCCCCTCGAAGTTGTTGTTGTCGAAGCTGTACAGCGAGTCGATGGTCAGCTCGGTGTCGCGCAGCCGCCGCTTGTCGTCCAGGATGCGCTGCTGGGCCGCCTCGGAGTCGGCCGTCTCGTAGGAGAAGTAGAGGCCGTAGCGCTCGTCGTGGCGGCGGTAGTGCGGCGTGAACTCCAGGTCGGTGGCCGCGTTGCGGAGCGTGAACCGGACCTGCCCGTCGGCGGTGTCCGGGCCGCGCACGACGTTGTTGGCGAGGTCGGCCTTCCAGGCGGCCACGGTCGGCGTGTCGACCTGGATGACCTGCGGCGCGTCGGGGTCCAGGGACGCCGCGCGCACCAGGATGCCGACGCGGGCGAACTTGTCGAGGTCCTTGGTGCCCAGCCCGGCGCTGAGCAGCACCGGCCCGTACTTCAACGCGAAGAAGTCCGGGTTGTCGGGCGTCTCGACCAGCCGCACGGCCATCGGCAGCCGGTACTCGACCACGTCGCCCGCCCGGACGCCCAGCACCACGTAACCGCGCTGGACCTGCGGCGTGACGGCCGAGCCGTTGACGGTGAGGCCGGGCGCGGCGGCGGCCCAGTCCGGCACGCGCAGGCGCAGCTTGGCGTTGGCCGGGACCGCGCCGCCGTCGACCGCCTCGACGCGGAACGTGACCGTGTCGTCGTTGGGCAGGTTCGCCTCCTGCCGGACGCGCAGGTTGCCGTGCTCGAACACCGAGCTGAAGAACATGTTGACCCAGACGCCGTCCGATCCCGTGAAGTAGATCGAGTCGCCGAGCTTGGAGAAGTTCTCCATGCCGGTGCCGGTGCAGCACCAGAACTCGGTGAAGGGCATCGAGTACAGCTTGTAGTAGCCCGGCGCCATCGCCTGGAAGTACGTCGTCATCCCGGTGTCGGGGTTCTGCGACGACAGGATCGTGTTGATGAACGTGTTCTCGTAGTAGTTGGCGTACTTGACGTCCTGCGTCAGCTTGAACAGCTCGCGCGAGAGCTTGAGCATGTTGTACTCGTTGCAGGTCTCCGCCGTCTCGGCGTTGCCGACGACGCCCTTGCCGGTGGCGAACTCGTGCAGCGTGTCCGGGCCGTGGAAGTGCTCGGCCTGGCTGTTCGCGCCGGTGGCGTAGGTGTGGTGGTCGACCACGATCTGCCAGAAGTTCTGCGCGGCCTGCAGGTACATCGGCAGGTCGGCCTTCTCCTGCGCGGTCAGCTTGTCGTACAGGGCGGGGTTCTGGGTGAAGACCGTGTAGCGCTTCACCGCGCCGATGAGCTTGGGGATGGTGGTGTTGGCGTGCTTGCCGTTGAGCACGTCCCGGTTCGCCGCCAGCTCGCGGAACAGCGACAGCTCGTCGAACGCCTCGGCGGCCCGCTTGAACCGGGCGTCGCCGCCGCTGCGGGCGTACAGCTCGTACAGGGCGTCGTTCATGCCGCCGTACTCGGTGCGCAGCATGACGCTGGTGTCGGCCAGGGTGGACACGCGGCCGTACAGGTAGCCGCCGAAGCCCTTGGCGATCTCCAGGGCCTTGCCGCCGTGGGCGTCCGGGACGTACTTGTTGATGTCCAGCAGCCCGGCGAGCACCTTGTGCAGGTTGTAGTAGGGCACCACGACCGGGTCGTCGGACGCGCCGCGGCCTTCCACGGCGTCGAGCGCGGTGTCGCGGAACGGGCCGAGGTAGCCCGCGCGGGACGTGCCCGCGTAGGCCGCCTGCACCTCGGCGAGGCCGTCGACCGCCTCGGTGATCTCCCGGTGCAGCCCTTCCTTGACCGCCGGGTCGGAGGTCGAGGCGTAGGACATGGCCAGCGCGGACATGTAGTGGCCGAAGGCGTGGCCGCGGAAGTTGCCGCTGACCGCGCCGTTCTCCCAGCCCTGGTAGCCGGTGGCGGTGGGCGGGGTGAGGTTCGCCGTGCGGTAGAACCAGTGCAGGAACTGCCGGGAGTCGAGGCTGAGCAGGTACTCGTGCTCCTTGGCGGCGGCGTTGTCGAGGTACGCGTCGTCCAGGCGCACGCTCAGGCCGCTGTCCTGGAGGACCTCGCGGACGGCGGGCACGGTCACGGCGAACTCCCGGACGGTGGGCGCGCCGTCGGCGAACCGGACCGTGGCGGTGAGGGTGACGTGCGCGTCGTCCTCGCCCGCACCCGGCTGGTGCACGGTGCCGTCGAGGTCGATCACGTCGCGGTCGCTGGAGGCCCAGGTGACGGTCGAGCCGCTGGAGCCCTCGCGCGGCAGGGCGAGGGCGGCGGCGACGGTCGCGGGGAGCGTGATGGCGGCGGCGTCGGCCCTCGCCACGGCGTCCTTGTCCACGGTGCCGCCGCCTTCCTCGTAGAGGCCGACGACGTCGGCCGCGGTCGCCTCGCCCGCGTACAGCCGGTAGGAGTCCAGGGCGCTGGTCAGGAACGAGCCGTTGTACTGCGGCCCGTTGAAGCCGAGGGTCTTGGGCAGGTTCGCGTCGGCGGTGATGACACCGGTCGACGCGCCTCCGACGGGCTGCGCGACCTGGCTGGGCACGCGCAGGCCGTTGCGGTAGAACACGGCCCGCTTGGTGTCGCTGTGGTAGCTGACGGCGATGTGCGTCCACTGGCCGACGGGGAAGAACGCCGCCCGGTCGGCCGAGGACACCTGGATCTTGTACGGCTGCGCCCCGCCCGGGCCCGCGGACAGCGCCAGCGGCGAGCCGTTGCCCTCCGACGACAGGTACCAGCCGTCGCTGTTGTAGGCGGCCTTGTTCCAGGCGATCACCTGCTCGCCCACCATCGCGGTGTCCGGCTTGAGCCAGAACGACGCGGTCATCACCCTGGGCTGCAACTCGACGCCGCGGCCCAGGTCGAGGTAGGTGCCGGCGGTCAGCTTCAGCGCCGAGTCGCGGACGCCGGGCACGAACGCGTACGCCGGCGCGGCCGTGCCGGTGGCCTTCGCGGTCACCGGGTGGGCGAGGTCGGAGCCGTCGGCGAGGCTGTTGTCGAACTCGAGCGCGAGGACGGGGTCCCCGAGTGCGCCCTGGGCCTGCGCCGGCACGGCCAGCGGGCTCGCCACGAGCGCCACCCCCAGCAGGGCGGCGAGCGCGCCGGCGGCTCGCGGCCGGGTCACCGCGTTGGGTCTGAACCTCGTCATGGCAATCGCGACCTCCTCGACGCGTGCGCGTCCTCGTGGGCGGTGGGAGCGGACCCTGATCGGGTCCGGGCGGTGCAGACCAACGGCCGCGCCGGGGTGAGGTCGGCTGCGATCCCGGGGGACGGCGCCGTCGCCGGTTGGGACCGGGCGGTGGAGGTCGGGGCGGGGTTCCCCGCGATTCCCGGGCGGGGCAACGACCCGGGCCGGGCGGCGAGGACCGACGGCCGCGCCGGCGTGGGATGACCTGCGAATCCCGGGCTCGGCGCGGGTGCCGGTGGCGACGCGGCCGAGCCGTTCGGCCCGGGGCGCGGCGGCACGGCGGAGCCCGGGCGCGGCAGGGGCGCGACGGCTGCCGGACGGTGTCTCATGCGACGGGCTCCTCCCGGCGGTCAGGGCAGGGCGGACCGCCGCCCAGGGCGGGCGGTGGCCGTGCGGTCGGAGGGCGGGCGCGGCGGCCCGGAACCCGTGGTCGCCTCGACGACGCCGAGGCACCGTGACGAGAACCCCACTGTGTTAGCGCTAACATCTTTCGGCAAGAAAGTGAAACATCGTGGTAATGCCCGTGTCAACACCCTCTTGCACCGCAACCGCCTCGACACCGAGCGCGACGACGACGCCCGGCCGGCTCGGCCCACGAGCGCGCCGACCGGGCGGCGACACCGGATCCGCCGAGTCGTGTTAACGCGAACATCGAGCCGGGGGCGGTGATCGCCGACGCCGCGCGGAAGAGGTCGGCCGGACGGCTTCGAGGCTGCGGGCGTGGAGCGCGGTGCGGGCGTGGAGCACCGGGTAGTCGAACCAGCGCGGCCCGGTCGGCCCGGCACACCGCCATCCCGGCGGGGCCGGCGGTCAGGGGCGGTGTTCGCCCGCCGGGGCGGAACGGCACATTCCCGTTTCGACGGGACCCCCGTCGTCGCGATTGTTCGCCTTTCCGCCGGTCAAGCCGGAAGGGTGTCCTGAGCGGTCGAGAATTGCGCGCGAATGCGCGCGCGCCACAGTTCGTACGCGGTCACCGCGCCGTCCTCGTCCGGCGTGACGGCCTTGCGGTCGGCGAGCGCGGAAGCGTCGGCGGGCGACAGATCGGTCAATGCCCCGATGGCCGTCGCGCTGTGTTCCGGCACGAATCCGGAGTGCACCCGGGCCTTGGCCCCGAAGACCGCGCCCTGGGCGAGTTGCGCGTGGTGCTCCCCCGCCGCGGCGCGCAGCGTCGCCAACTCGGCGGACGTGGCGCCGCCGGCGAAGGTGGCGGCGAGCCCGACGCCGCTCCACAGGTCGGCGTGACGGGCCGGGTCGAACCGGAGGACCGCCGGCGTCACGTCGGCGGGTCGCGCGCCGTGGATGAACCACAGCGCGCGTCCGATGCCCTGGTCCACCGCCCGCGGGAAGTAGTCGGGCCGGCCCAGCCAGGGGTACGGCGCGGGCACCTGCTGCCGGGTCACCCACTTGTCGGTGTGGAAGTAGGCCAGGTCGAAGCCGTAGCCGTCGACCGCCAGCCAGCTCATCGTCGGGTGGTAGGGCGAGTCGGACAGGTCGGGCAGCACCTTGCGCCACAGCGCGCGGGGCAGTCGGGCCATCGCGAACCCGATGCCGATGTAGGCCAGGAACAGGTGCGGGTCGCCGGGGCCGCGCAGGAGGTCGCGCGTGCGCGTGCCGCGGCCCGCCACGTCGCGGATGGTGAGCGCCATCGTCGCGCCCTCGTAGGCGAAGCCGCGCAGGTCCGCGGCGACGATCGCGAGCCTGCGCTCGACCTCCCACTGGTCGCGCGCGTCGATGCCCCACTCGAACCCGCAGACGACCGACTGCGGGATGGCCTCCAGGTGGGCCGCCGAGGGCGAGGACGCGCCGGGGAACCCGCGCGCCTCGAACCCGACCTCCCGCAGCGGCGGCGCCATCACGAGCCGGCGCAACGATCCCAACGTCGTCGACATGTCTGACCCCCAGCGTCGGAGAGTGGTCTGCGGCCGGTGTGGCGAGGGCGGCGCCGCGCGGACGCCCCGGGGAAGAGGGTGACGGACCGAAGGCGGTCGGGCCACGCGTGCGGGCCATCCCACCTCCTCCCGAGGGCTGGGCGGACGGCCACCCGGCGGCACGACCGGGAGGGCTCCCGGATACCCCTTACAGCATTCGGCGTGGAGCCGGTGCCGCTCTTCTTCGAGAGTGCGCAATTGAGCGGCCGCCTTCATTCCACGCTCCGTGCGCACCGGTCGTGCCTCCATTCGGACGATGCCGCGCCGGCGGTCACGACAAGGCGATCGCGATGTTCCGGGAAAGCGCGCCGGGTCGGTTAGCACAATCGGAGAAGCAATGCCGCCGGCGATCATGCGAGGCTGTTCGCGAGCACGTTTCCGGTTCGTGCCCGGTCGTTCACGCGGCGGGTTCCTCCGCTTTCCCCCGGCCGCGCCCCCTGCCCCACGACGAACTCGCGTCCGCCCCGACGGGCAGGTTTCCGCTCCCGGCGCACGTGGGCCGACCCGACCTCGCCGGCCGGGTCGTCGAGCACGACCCGCGACCCCGCTCGGGCCGGTACGACCGGCGGCTCGGCAACCAGGCCAAGGAAGAGGGGACCGACATGGCCGAGACGAAACCAAGCCCGCCGCGCCACGACCCGAGGGTCGTCGCGGCACCGCGCACGATCCCGTGCACGACCTCCGACACCCTCGACCGCGCGGCCCTCGGATCGGCGCGGGCGGGGATGTGGCCTCTCACCACCCCCGCGCCCGACGAAGCCCCCACGCCGCGATCCGTCGGCGGCGGCTCCACCGGGTCGGTCGACTCCCCCGGCGTCGCGACCCGCGCCCGCCACGGGGTGCGGTCCGGCGCGACGTCCACTTCGGACTCCCCGGTCGCCGGGTCGCCGGGCGGCACCGAGGTCGTGCCGACGTGACCGGGTCCGCGGCCGACCTCGGGCGGACTCCCCCGGGGCCGCCCCGCAGCGCGACGTTCAGCCTGCTGCGGAAGCTGGCGGGCGACCGGCTCGACCTGATGTCCTCGGCCGCCGACCGGTACGGCGACGCCGTCCGGATGGCGATCGGCCCGAAGACGCTCTACTTCTTCAACCACCCGGACCACGCCAAGCAGGTGCTGGCCGACAACGCCGACAACTACCACAAGGGCATCGGCCTGGTGCACGCGCGCCGCGCCCTCGGCGACGGCCTGCTGACCAGCGAGGGCGAGCTGTGGCGCAAGCAGCGCAAGGCCACCCAGCCCGCGTTCCAGCACAAGCGCATCGCCGGGAAGGCGCGGGCGGTGGCGGAGTCCGCGGCCCGGCTCGTGGACCGGTTGAAGGCGCGCATCGGCGGTGGGCCGGTCGACCTCATGGGCGAGATGACCGGCCTGACCCTCGACGTGCTCGGCCGGACCCTGCTGGACGAGGACCTGTCGGAGTTCGCCTCGATCGGCCACTCGTTCGAGGCCGTGCAGGACCAGGCCATGTTCGAGATGGTGACGATGAGCGCGGTGCCGATGTGGGTCCCGCTGCCGCACCAGCTCCGCTTCCGCCGTGCCCGCCGGGAGTTGCGGCGCGTGGTGGACGAGCTGTCGGCGCGGCGGGACGCCCACGGCGGCGCCGGCGACGACGTGCTGTCCCGGCTGCTCGTCTCGATCCGCGAGGAGCGGGACCCGGCGTTCGGCACCCAGCGGCTGCACGACGAGCTGGTGACGCTGATGCTCGCCGGGCACGAGACGACGGCGAGCACGCTCGGGTGGACGTTCCACCTGCTCGACCGGCACCCGGAGGTCGCGCAGCGGGTCCGGGCCGAGGCGCGGTCCGTGCTCGGCGACCGGGCGCCCGCCTTCGAGGACCTGCCCGCGTTGCGCTACACCACGATGGTGGTCGAGGAGGCCATGCGGCTGTACCCGCCGGTGTGGATCCTGCCGCGGGTGGCGCAGCAGGACGACGTGGTCGGCGGGTACCGGGTGCCGAAGGGCTCGGACGTGCTGATCTGCCCGTACACCCTGCACCGGCACCCGGCGTTCTGGGAGCGGCCCGCGCGGTTCGACCCGGAGCGGTTCACGCCGGAGGCGAAGCACGGCCGGCCCCGCTACGCCTACATCCCGTTCGGGGCCGGGAGGAGGTTCTGCGTGGGCAGCCACCTCGGGATGATGGAGGCGACCTTCACCACCGCCGTGATCGCCCGCGAGCTGGACCTGCGGACGGTGACGGGCTACGAGGTCGTGCCCGAGCCGATGCTCTCGCTGCGGGTGCGCGGCGGGTTGCCGATGACGGTGCACGCCGCCCGCTGACCGCGCCCCCCATGAGCGGAGGACCCGCCACCCGATCCGGGTGGCGGGTCCTTCCCGTCGGATCCGGGTGGCGGATCAGCTCACGGGTTCGCCCTGCAACGCGACCATCCGCACGTCCAGCAGTGCCAGCAGGACCGGCGGGTCGAGGGCGGAGATGGGGCGCAGCGCCAGGTCGGCCTGCGTCACCGGGACGTCCGGGCGGACGGTGATCGGCCCGCACGAGGCCACGGCGAGCGCCTGGTCGGGGGCGAGCGGCCCCGCGCCGAGCGTCGACTCGCGGCCCAGGGCGACCGAGTGGGCCAGCACGTGCCAGGTGCCCGCCGGCACCGAGTTGAGGACGTACCGGCCGGGCCCTTCCAGCACGGAGCACCGGACCGGCGACCCGTGCGGGAGCCGGTCGGGGAAGAGCCCGACGAAGATCAGACCGGGCGGCCGCCCGGGTAACTCGAGGATCTCGCCCTGCACGGTCGTGGACGACGCGTCGGAGGCCCGCCTCGCCATCGGGATCTCCGGTGCGAAACCACCGAGCTCGCGGTAGGTGGTGGGCGAGACACCGACGCTGTTGCGGAACCTCGAACTGAAGGTGCCGACGCTGGTGTAGCCGACCCGGTGGCTGATGTCGGTGACGGTCAGTGACGTGCACAGGAGCAACCGCTTCGCCTCCTGCAGCCGGATCGCCGAGAGGAACCGGCCCGGCGAGATGCCGGTGGCCCGCTGGAACGCCCGGGAGAAGTGGAACTTGCTGTACATCGCGGTCCGTGCCATGTCGTCGATCGTGAAATGCTCACCAAGATTCTCGTGCATGAAGTCAATCACTCGCCCGATGGCTTTTTCGATGACTTCCTCCACTACTGCCCCCAACTCGTAGACGACACAAGTTGCCCGGTAAAGCGTGCCGCGGTGGCACCACACCGCGGTGCGTGACCTGATGGAAGCGCAACTTCAGCGCGGGCAGATTCGGCATCGGCCGAACCTGCCCGCTTCGGTTTCCCCAGTTCCCCAGCAATTTGTCAAAAAGTCTTTGCCACACGGCAAGCTACCAGGCCGTCCACGGTCTTCGCAAGACGCCCGAACCAGCCGACAACGCCCCGCATTTCCGATCAACGCGGCCGCGGAGAGGTCGCGATCTTGTGAACAACCGGAACGTCCGATCCGGACACCGCGACAGTAATCATCATTGTTCGTCGAACGCCCGCGAAATTTTCGGAGGTAAGGCGGCCGGACGTACTCCAACACGCCTAGCGGAGCACCGCAAAAATAGCATCGGATCCCGGCGGGAGTGTGGTAGGGCACCGCTGACCGGCACATATGGTGACCGGTGGGTTCCGGTCCGGGGTTCATTCCTTCAGCGGTACGCGTTACGACCGGACCCGCCCCGGTGTCGCCGAACGGACCGCGACCGGGGCGCGCCGAAGACCGCACGCACGAAGATGCGTGCGCCTTCACGAACGTCCGACGATATGACCGACACCGGCTTCCGCGGAAGCCCTTCCGCGCGCCGCGGACAACCCCCGGACGGGTTGTCGGCCTTCTCCCCCCTGACCGCAGGAGGAACACGCCGTGCCACCGGAAATTCCACAGGATGGTCGAACCATGACGCTGGAAGCGTTCGCGGACACGATAGTTCCCGGCGAGAAACGGGCGCCGGACGATCGCGCCATCGCGGGCGCGGCGACCGGTGGCGGAGCGGTAATCGCGGGCGCGGTCGCATTGCTGGAAACACCGGCCGCCGGAATCGCCGCCGGACTGGACGACCTGACCCGGATGCTGAACGACCACGCGAGCGCGTACGCCGCCGACCGCGGGATCGAACTGGACGGCTCGGTGCCGCCTTTCGTCTCCCTGGCCTACGCCGACCGGATCGCGCTCGTGCACGCCCTGACGTCGCCCGGCCACCCGGAGAAGGACGGTTGGGTGGCCCTCGCGCTGTTCAGCAACATGGCCTTCGACACCGGCGCGCACCTGCCCACCGCCGAGGCGATCGCGGCCGACCACCCGGGCCTGGTCGCGATGGGCTTCGCGAAGCCGGACCCGGACGGCCTCTGGCGGTTCCCCGCCTACTCCTACGGCAGACCGCTGGCCCGCCTGCACCCGGACACCACGCCCTCGGGGAGCCCCGCATGACGACCACCGAGAGCACCGACGTCCTCGTCATCGGCAGCGGGTTCGGCGGCGCGATCGCCGCCTACCACCTCGCCGCGGGCGGCGCGAAGGTCACCGTGCTGGAACGCGGCCCCTGGCTCGAGGGCAAGGACTTCGAGCACGACTTCCTGCTCGGCTCCTCCTACACGCGGATCTTCGACTTCGTGGTCGGGGACGGCATGAGCCTGCTGGGCGGCAACTGCGTCGGCGGCGGCAGCGTCGTCTACTTCGCCGCGATGCCCCGCGCCCCCCGGTTCATCTTCGAGCGCAAGGGCAGCATCGGCCGGCGGATGTGGCCCTCCGCGATCACCCGCGACACCCTGGACCCGTGGTACGACCGGGTCAGCGAGGCGTTGCCCGTGTCCACCCAGACCTGGGACGACGTCAGCTACGCGGGCGGTCTGTTCGCCGCCGCGTGCGACCACGCGGGCCGCACCGCCAACCCCGTGCCGGTGGCGATCGACAAGGCGTTGTGCACCAACTGCAACTGGATGATGGCGGGCTGCCGGTTCGACGCCAAGCGGTCGCTGCTGCTCAACTACCTGCCCGCCGCGGTCGCGCACGGCGCGGAGATCCGCCCGCTGCACGAGGTCCAGCAGATCGGCCGCACCGAGGACGGCGGCTACCGGGTCAGGTACAGCATCGTGCACGACGTCGACTACCGCGTGCACGTCGGCGGCGGCGAGATCGACGCGAAGATCGTCGTCCTGGCCGCGGGCGCGGGCGCCACCCCGGTGATCCTCCAGCGGTCCGAGGCGACGCTCGGCACGATGCCGGACGCGGTCGGCAAGTACTTCTCCGGCAACGGCGAGCGGCTCAACACCGCGATCATCGACGAGGACAAGGCACGCGACCTGCTCGGCCTGAGCCGCGAGGACGGCCTGGCCTACGCCGCCAACCAGATCGGCAAGGGCCCGGTCGTGGCGAGCTGGGACAACCTGGACGGCTCGCTGCCGGAGTTCTCCCGCTACTCGCTGGAGCAGCTGTACTTCCCGCCCGGTTTCGGCACGATCCTGGCCCAGGTGCCCGACGCGAGCGGCCCGTCGTGGTTCGGCGCGGAGAAGAAGCGGATCGTCGAGAGGTGGCAGTCCTGGCTGACCATCTTCTCCATGACCGAGGACGACAACGAAGGCGTGTTCGGCCCTCCCCCGCCCACCGGCAACGCGTACCGGATCTCGCAGCAGATGCTCGGCCGCGGGCCGATCCGGTACCGCCCGACCGAGAACACCCTGTTCGGCTGGCGGCAGTCCGACGCGGCGGTCAAGGAGATCATGGAGCGCGACGGCCTGTCGCGGGTCGAGCCGTGGACCAACGACGTGGTGGGCGCGTACACCGTGCACCCCTTGGCGTCGTGCCGGATCGGCGACGACCCGGCGACCTCGGCGCTGGACGACCGGCACGAGCTGCGCGGCCACCCCGGCATCTTCGTCACCGACGGTTCGGCCGTGCCGGGCGCGCTGACGGTGAACCCGGCGCTGACCATCGCCGCGCTCGCCGAGCGGGCCATGCCCGGCATCGTGCACGCCCTGCGCGAGCGCGGGGTCGACGTGACCTACGGCGCGCCCTCGCCGGAGGGCCGCAACAGCGCGCGCCGGGTCACGGCGACGGTGATCGACTGATTCCGGTCCGGGGTCTCCGGCAAGGGCTCGTCCCACGCCCCTGCCGGCCCTCGGGCCGCGGCCGGACGCGCCGCCGGAGCCGACCGCGAGGCGGGACCTCGCGGACCGCGCCCGGCGGCGTGCCGCGCACAGGCCCCGGTGCCGAAGACCTCACGAGCCCGAACCCCGCCAACCGCGCACAACAGCGCGCCGCGCACAGGACCCCGGGTGCCGAAGACCTGGTCGACGCCGACCGCGAGGCCCGACCCCGCGAACCGCGCCCGGCGGCGTGCCCCGCACAGGACCCGGTGCCGAAGATTCACGACCCGAACCCCGCCAACCTTGGCCGGCACAGGTGGCGCAGGTGCCCGAACCGCTCGGTGTCGCGGCGTTCCACCACCCCGGACGCACGACGGCGGCAGGGGGTGGGCGGTCTCCCGCCCACCCCCTGCCGCCGTGCCCGTCAGATGTACATCGAGTTGGGCTCCAGGCCGCAGAGCACCCGGCCGTACAGTTCGAGGTTGGTGTTCGGGTGCATCAGCGCGTGCAGGTTCAGCGTCTGGATGTCGCGGGAGATGCGCTGGATCGGCACGTCGGAGTAGACCGACGAGCCGCCGCTCGCCGTGCTGACGACGTCGACGGACTCCTTGACCAGGCCCAGCACCCGGCCGAGGGCGGCGCGGGCGGCGACCCGGTCCAGCACCGTCCACGGCTCCCCGGTGGCGGACTTCTCGTCCACGGTGGCGGCCAGCCGGGTGGCGTGGAACTCCGCCTCGTCGGCCTTCAGCGTCGCCTCGGCCAGTTGGAGGTGGGTCAGCGGGGCCTCCCGCTGGCTGGTGTAGTCGGTGTAGGTGATCTTGCGGCCGGGCAGCCGGTCGAGGAACGTCTCCAGGGCCGCCCTGGCCAGCCCCACGGCGCTGCCCGCGAACGCGACGCAGCCGGTGGCGATCATGGGGGCCCGGAAGATCGGCGAGTCGGCGTTGAGCACCGACGCGTACCGGCCCTGGAGGATCCCGACCATCGGCAGCACGCGGTCGCCCGGCACGAACACGCCGCGGGCCACGGTGGTGACGCTGCCGGTGCCGCGCAGGCCGGAGGTGTGCCAGTCGTCCACGATCTCCAGGTCCGACAGCGGGACCAGGGCCATGACCGGCCACTGCGCGCCGCCGTCCGGGGTCGGGGCCATGGCCAGCACGAGCTGCCACCGGCTGTGCAGCGCCCCGCTGATGAACTGCCACCGGCCGTCGACCACGATGCCGCCGTCGCGGGGCACGGCGGTGGCGGTCGGGCTCAGGACGCCGCACACCAGCGCGTCCGGGGTGGAGAACACCTCGTCCTGCACGTGGTCCGGGAACAACCCGGTGAGCCACGCGCAGGTGGACCACACCGCCGAGAGCCACGCGGCCGAGCCGTCACCGCGACCGATCTGGACCAGCGTCCGCAGCATCGTGCCCGCGTCCGCCTCCGCGCCGCCGTACCGCGTGGGCACCCGCATCCGGAAGACCCCGGCCTCCCCCAACGCGGCGAGCACGGCGTCGTGCTGGCGCCGGTTCTCGTCGGCCCACAACGCGTGCTCGCGCAGGAGCGGCGTCAGGGCCGACGTCCGGCCCTCGAGGTCGGTCGGGGGCAGGGTTTGCGTGGTCGATGTCATTGCACCCTCCGGGTTGCGCTGGGGATCGTCGTGCGAGGGGGTGGGTCACCGGGTTCGGGCCTGCCACAGGACTCGGGACAGCAGGGGCAGCCGCATCAGGGCGGTGGGCGGGTCGACGAGCCCGGCGACCCGCATGAAGGCCCGCGACACGTCGCTGTCCCTGGTCGCCGCGACCTGGAGCCGGGACATCAGCGCGTTGCCCATCCGGACCTTCAGCGTGCGGCGGCCCTCGACGCCGGGGAAACCCAGGTCGCCGCCCGCCGACATGTCCCACGGCGCGTCGATCGCCCGCGCCAGGTCGCGGAAGTACCGCCGGGCCGGGCTCGGCCCGCGCCCGAGGTGCTCGCGCAGCACGACCGCGCCGATCGCGGCCACGGACAGGCCCTGCGCGTAGATCGGGTTGAAGACGCACGCGGCGTCGCCCAGGGCGAGCAGGCCCTCCGGCAGCCGCGCCATCCTCTCGTACCGTCGGCGGACGCTGCTCGGGAAGCGGAAGGTGACCGGCGGGCCCATCGGCTCGGCGTGGCGCACCGACTCGAAGATCGACGGCACCGGCAGGGACCGGACGTAGGCCAGGAAGCCCTCCGGGTCGGTGGGCGGCCGGTCGCCGAGGATCCCGTTGAGGGACACCGAGTAGCGGTCGGGCAGCCGGGCGAACGTCGCGCCGCGCGGGTTTCCGGGCGTGGCCACGGAGATGATCGCGATGCCGTCGCCGATCGGGTCGTGCTCCAGCGGGCCGCGGAAGTCGCAGGTGGTGTAGGTGAGGTCCATCCGCACCTGCTCCTCTTCCACCTGCGGGTAGCCCATCTCCCGCAGCCACCGGGGTGTGCGGGAGCCGCGGCCGGTCGCGTCGACCGTCAGGTCGGCCGGGAGCCGCCGTGCCGGTTCGGACCCGTCGCGGTCCTGCACCAGGGCTCCGGTGACGCGGTCGCCGCCCGGCGCCGCGTCGAGCCCGACGACGTCGGTGTTCTCCAGGAACGTCACGTTGGACAGCTCGGCCACGCGGTCGCGCATCCGTTCCTCCAGCCGCCAGCGGCCGGCGGAGATGCACACCAGGTCGGTCTCCACCTTGCGGATGCCGCGGCCGTTGAAGTGCCAGCCGAGGCTGGTGCCGAAGTCGCGCGTCGGCACGCCGGTGTCGGCCAGCTCCTTGGTGAAGCCGGGGAACAGCTCCTCCAGGATCTGCTGCCCGCGGGCCAGCAGGCCGTGGATGTGGTGCCCCTGCGGCACCGCGCGGCGCGGTCCCGTCACGCCGATCAGCCGGTCCCGGTCCACGACCGTCACCTCGCGGTAGAAGTCGGCGAGCACCCTGGCCGCGAACAGCCCCGCCACGCTGCCGCCCAGGACGACCGCCCGGTCCCCGATCCGATCCGTCATGTGGCCTCCCCAGGATGCGGGCTGGATACCAGGAGCGTTACAGCGCGCCACACCGGACGCACCTTCCAAAGTGCGCCATCACCGCCGGTCGATCCTCCTCGGTGGACGGTTCCGCACGCGACGGACGACCGCTTCGCCGCCCGCGACAGGTGCAGCACTCTGGAAGATCCGACGGGCCGCCCGCCGATCTACCGTGGGACGGATCGTTCGATCGGCGCCGGTCGGTCCCGGACTCCCGCGGCGCCCGTGCCGATCCCCCGGAGTTCACCCACAGGGAGGCTGTGTCCCCATGGCTGAAGCCCAATGCCCCTACGTCCTCGACACCCAGGGCGCCGACACCCACGGGGAGAGCGCCCGTCTCCGCGAGCAGGGCCCGATCGCCCTGGTCGAGCTGCCGGGCGGGGTGCGCGCCTGGTCGGTGCACGACTACGAACTGGCCAAGCAGATCCTGTTGGACGAGCGGTTCTCCAAGAACCCCAGGACGAGTTGGCCCGCCTACATCAACGGCGAGATCCCCCGCGACTGGCCGATGATCAGCTGGGTCGCGATGGACAACATGGCCACCCACGACGGGGCCGGCCACGCGCGCCTGCGGCGGTTGCTGCTCAAGGCGTTCACCACCAGCCGGGTCGAGGCGATGGCGCCGCACATCGACGTGATCGTCCAGGACCTGCTCGACGAGATCGGCGCCGGTGACCCGGACGAGGTGGTGGACCTCAAGTCCCGGTACTGCCAGGCGTTGCCCTCCCGGCTGATGTGCGAGCTGTTCGGCGTGCCCGAGGAGGCGCGGGCCGACGTGCTGCGCGGCGGGCACGTCAACGTGGACACCCGGATCACGCCCGAGGAGGCCGAGGCCAACGTCGACCAGTGGGAGAAGGCGATCGCCGACCTGGTCGCGTTCAAGCACGAGCACCCCGGCGACGACCTGACCAGCGCCCTGATCGCGGCCAAGGAGGAGGACGGCTCGCAGCTGACCGACTCCGAGCTGATCGGCACCCTGCACCTGATGCTGGGCGCCGGTTCCGAGACGATGGTCAACTCGCTGAACTACGCCATCATCGCCGTGCTGTCCGACCGGGACCTGCGCGACAAGGTGATGAGCGGCGAGGTGCGGTGGGAGGACGTGATGGAGGAGACGCTGCGCGTCGAGTGCCCCGTCGCCCACCTGCCCTTCCGGTTCGCCACCGAGCGGTTCGAGCTGGGCGGCGTGACGATCGAGCAGGGCGACCCGCTGATGATCGACTACGCGGCGATCGGCCGCGACCCCAAGCTGCACGGCGAGACCGCCGACGTCTTCGACGCGACGCGCGCCGACAAGACGCACCTGTCCTTCGGGCACGGCGTGCACTACTGCCTGGGCGTGCGGCTGGCCAAGGTGGCCACGCTGGCCATGCTGCCGGCGTTGTTCGAGCGCTACCCGGACATCGAGCTGACCGTCCCGCGCGACCGGTTGGAGCCGCAGGGCAGCTTCATCATGAACGGCCGCAAGGACTGCCCGGTCCGGCTGCGGGGTCGGGTGGCGGCGCATGTCTGACCACGTCCGCGCGACCGCCGGGGTTCCGGTGGAGCCGTTCCGGATCGACGTGCCGCAGTCCGACCTGGACGACCTGCGCGACCGGCTGGCCGCCACGCGCTGGCCGAGCGGGTTGCCCGACGTCGGGTGGGACCGCGGTGTGCCGCCGGGGTACCTCAGGGAGCTGGCCGACTACTGGCGCACCGGCTACGACTGGCGGGCGGCGGAGGCGCGGCTGAACGAGTTCCCGCAGTTCGTGACCGAGATCGACGGCACGAAGGTCCACTTCCTGCACGTGCGCTCCCCCGAGCCGGACGCCGTGCCGATGATCATCACGCACGGGTGGCCGGGGTCCGTCGCCGAGTTCCAGTCGGTGATCGGGCCGCTGACCGACCCCCGCGCGCACGGCGGCGACCCGCGTGACGCGTTCCACCTCGTCATCCCGTCCGTGCCCGGCTTCGGCCTGTCCGGACCGACGAGCGGGCCGGGGTGGGGCATCGGCCGGATCGCGGCCGCGTGGGCGGAGCTGATGCGCCGCCTCGGCTACGACCGGTACATCCCGCAGGGCGGCGACATCGGCGCCTGGATCAGCCTCACCCTGGCCGGGATGGACCTGCCGCACGTGCTGGGCGCGCACGTCAACTTCCTCATCACCGCTCCCCCGGCCGACCCGTCGGCGTTCGCGGGCCTCGGCCCGGTCGACCTCGAACGCCTGGGACTGCTCAAGTCCTTCGTGGACACCGGGTCGGCCTACATGGCGTTGCAGGCCACCAGGCCGCACACGTTGTCCTACGGGCTGACCGACTCGCCGGTCGGGCAGCTGGCCTGGATCGTCGAGAAGTTCCGCGAGTGGAGCGACTCGGCGAAGGTGCCCGAGGACGCGGTGGACCGCGACCAGCTCCTCACCAACGTCATGCTCTACTGGCTGACCGGGACCGCCGGCTCGTCCGCGCAGCTGTACTGCGAGATGGCCGACACCCTGCCGACCTCTCCGACGCCGCCGCCCGAGCAGCCGCCGTTGCCCGTGCCGCTGGGCGTGGCGGTCTTCCCCCGGGACTCGGCGCTGCCGGTCCGCAGCTTCGCCGACCGCGCGTTCCCGAACATCGTGCGGTGGAGCGAGCTGGACCGCGGCGGCCACTTCGCCGCGATGGAGGAACCGGACCTGTTCGTGGCCGAGTTGCGGGAGTTCCGCCGCGCCCTGCCGTCCTGACGGTCGGCGGGCGCACGCGAAGGGGGCGGGGACCAGCGGTCCCCGCCCCCGTGCCGTGACCGGCGGTCAGGAGGTCGGCGTGTCGCGCGGGCAGTTCTGGTACACCGCGAGCTTCCACTCGCCGTCCCGCTTGACGAGGATCCACGACGCCCGGATGGCGTTGGCCTCCGTCAGCTCCGTCTCCCCCGGCGGCAGCACGCCGCCCACGGTCAGCAGCGCGACCGCGCCGGGCGCCAGCGGCTTCAGGTCGATCGGCTGCCCGGTGACGGTCGTGCCCTTGTAGTGGCCCGCGTACGCGGCCGCCATGAACTCGCGGATCTCGGCGCGGCCCCTCTTGTAGACGCCGGGCAGGATCAGGGTCCCGTCCTCGAGGAACAGCTCGGCGAACGCGTCGGCGTCGTGCGCGGCCCACAGCTCGACCATGCGGGCGGGCACGGCCGCGATCAGCGCCTGCTCGTCGGCGACGGTACCTGGGGTGGTGGTCATGGACTTCTCGCTTTCAACGACGGCCCCGCACCGGCACGACGGGGACCTCGACGGATGGACGGGCGGGGCGGTCGCAGCGCGGGGATCCGGCCGTGGCCCGGGGCGGACCGCTCGATCACGCGCCCCCACGCCCTGTCGTGGCCCGCGGCGCTCGACCCCCACCATGGTCGCGCCCGGGGTGACGGCAGTGCATCTCGGAGGATGCTCGATAACGCCGCCCGTCCCGGTCCGGCCGCGCCCCCCGCGAGCGCGGCGATCCGGGGTCAGACCCGGCTCGCGATGGCGTCCTCGGCCTTGCGGCGGTACTCGTCGTACCGCGCCTTCCGCTCGTTGTCCGGGCAGTCGTCGTCCCACAGCTTCACCGGGCCGATCGAGTGGACCAGCCGCGCCCGCTCGATGCCGTCCGCCGTCGACGGGTCGATCTCCGCGAGCATGTGGTTCCACGTCTTCGGCAGCCGCAGCCAGCTCCCGTGCAGGGTGCGGTTCAACGCGTCCTGGTCGGTGAACCGGGCCTCGGCCGCGTGCCGCCTGACGTACTCGAAGCAACGCTCCGTGACGGCCCGGTCCCGCCAGGTCGGCAGGTCGATCAGCAGCACCCCGGCGTTGAAGTAGGGCGCGTCCGGGTCGAGGTCCGGGTACCCCGCCAGTCCGGGCAGCCCGCCCATGTCGGACAGCCTGCCCGCGTGCGCGTCCCGCACCGCGCCCAGGACGTTGCCCCGCAGGTCGAGGTCGAACAGCTCGCGCAGCGACCCGGCGCACAGGATGTCGCAGTCCAGGTACAGCAGGCGTTCGACGTGCCCGGGCAGCAGGCGCGGCAACAGCAGGCGCAGGTAGGTCGCCCTGCTGACGTAGCCGAACTCGTCGACCGTGGACACGGGCAGGTCGTCCAGCCGCACGTCCGGGTCGAGGATGGTGACCCGGGCCCGGTCCCCCACCTGCGACGTGACCCGGTCCCTCATCTCCGCCGTCACGTCGGGGGCCACCAGGAGCCAGAGGGCGACGTCGGGCGAGCGGTGGTGGTCGAGGACCGACTCGATGGCGGCGTGCGCGTGGCGCCCGTACGCCGAGTCGAAGGTGAAGGCGATGTCCATGCGGTACCTCAGATCATCGGCGAGGTGACGGTCTGTGATCGGACGGTAGCCGGCGCGAGGTGGGCGGGCATCTCTCAGGATGCGCTCCTGGCACGTCCGCCCCGCGCGGGTCGCGGCAGTCCGGCCGCGACCCGCGCGGGCGTCGACGTCCGTCACCGCGCCGGCGGGCCGTCCCGATCCACGCCGGGGCGGTGACGTCGAACAGGGACGGGACAACCGGGCGCGGGCTCCGTCACCGCGCCGGCGGCCGTGACCGCCGGCAGGGACCGGACAACCGGGCGCGGACGAGGGTCACGGGAGCACGTCGACGTCCGTCACCGCGCCGCTGCGCCGCCGGGCCAGGTCGACGGTCCGGGCCGCGGCCGCGACCCCGAGCAGGAACGGGATCATCAGCGCCAGCGTCCACGGCAGCCCGATGGAGTCGGCGATCCAGCCGATGACCGCCGGGCCGACCAGGATGCCGGAGTAGGTCATGGTGCTGAACCGCGACACCATGGCCGCCGCCCCGGCGTCGCTCCCGCCGGTGAGTTCGGCCCCGTAGTGGCCGACCGCGCCGAACAGCACGGGCAGCGCCAGGGACACGCCCAGGCCCACGATCCCGAACCCGGCGATGCCGAGCCACGGCGACGGGCTGAGCACCACGACCGCCATGCCGGCGGCCGCGGTGAGGCCGCTCCACCGCAGCAGGCGCGTCGCGGACACGCGGGCCTGGATCCGGTCGCCGACCAGGCGCGGCGTGGTCTGGCAGATGGCGAACGCGACGTAGGCCAGGCCGGCCAGGCCGAGCGACGCCTGCCGGTCCTCGTGCAGGAACACCCCGCTCCAGTCGGCGACCGCCACCTCGGCCGTCATCACCATGACGCCCATCGCCCCGAACACCAGCAACGTGCGGGTCCACCCGGTCCGCCACGAGGTCCACCGGCCGCCGAGCGACTCGGCCTTCTCCGGGCCCCGGTCGGCCCGGGTCGGCAGCAGGAACCGCCCGGCCACCAGGGCCGCGGGCACGAGCACCGCCGCCAGCAGCGTGAAGTGCTCGGTCCGGGACATGCCGACGTGGGCCGCGCCCGACCCGACCAGCGCCCCGATGATGGACCCGATGCTCCACGCGCCGTGGCAGCCGCTCATGATCCGCCGCTTCGACGCCCGTTCCACGGCGACCGCGTGCACGTTCATGCTGACGTCGAGGATGCCGTGGACCGCGCCGAACGCCATCTGCGCCACGGCCATCGCCAGGAACTCCGGCGCGAGGCCGATGCCGATGAGCAGCACGGGCAGCGCGGGCGCCGTGATCCACACGATCCGCCTGCCGCCGAACCGCGCGGTCAGCGCGCCGCTCATCTGCATGGCGAGGACCCCGGCCACGCCGAACAGCGCGCCGAGCAGCCCGAGCTGCCCGGCGGTGAGGTCGAGGTCCTGCTTGAGCGAGGGAGTACGCACCGCGAAGCTCGCGATCAGCAGCCCGTTGATCCCGAACACGGTGGTCACCGCCCACCGTGCCTGAACCGTCCTCGCGGTCGTCCGCTCCTCGTCCATCCGCCACCCCTCTGCCTGGTGCCGTTCGGCGCCCTCGTATAGACGACGAACGGGCAGCGCGCGGATCGACAGGTCAGTCGAGGTGGAGGGTGACCTCTTCGAGGCGGCGGGCCAGGAAGGCGCGTTCCACCTCGTTGTCGGTCATCGCCAGGGCCTCCTCGTAGGAGGTGGCGGCCTCCGCCCACCGCCCGAGCCGGCGCAGGAAGTCGGCGCGGGCCGCGCTCAGGTAGGCGTAGGTGCCCAGCGCGGGCTCGTCCAGCAGCGGCGCGAGCGCCGCGAGGCCCGCCTCGGGGCCGTCCCGGAACCCGATGGCGACCGCGCGGTTCAGCTCGACGACCGGCGACGGCCACAGGCGGCGCAGCACGCCGTAGAGGCCGACCACCTCGACCCAGTCGGTGTCCTCCCAGGTTGCCGCCTCGGTGTGCACCGCGGCGATCGCCGCCTGGACCGCGTACTTCGTCGGACCGCCCCGCCGCAGGGCCTCCGTCAGCAGCGTGGTGCCCTCCCGGATCTTGTCCGCGTCCCACCGCGTGCGGTCCTGCTCGGCCAGCAGGACCAGCCGCCCGTCGGCGGACAGCCGGCTGTCCCGGCGGGCGTCGGTGAGCAGCATCAACGCCAGCAGGCCGGTGATGTCGGTGTTGTCCGGCAGGAGCTGGTGCAGCGTGCGCGCGAGGTGGATCGCGCCGTCCGCCAGGTCCTCCCGCACGAGTTCCTTGCCGACCGGCGCGGCGTGGCCGGTGGTGAACACCAGGTGCACGACCTCCAGCACGGCGCCGACGCGTTCCGGCAGGTCGGCGCTCGACGGCACGCGGTACGGGATGCGGGCGCCGCTGATCTTCTTCTTCGCCCGCGTGATCCGCGCGGCCATGGCCGTCTCCTGGACCAGGAAGGCCCGGGCCACCTCGGTCGTGGACAGGCCGCACACCAGCCGCAGGGTCAGCGCCACCTGGGCGTCGCGGGACAGCGCCGGGTGGCAGCAGGTGAAGATCAGGCGCAACCGGTCGTCGTCGAACACCGACCGGTCCGGCCGGTCCTCCGGCCCCGGCACGACGTCGTCGGTGACCAGCAGCGGCAACGCCGAGCGCAGCACCGACTCCCGGCGGAGGATGTCCTTCGCGCGGTTGCGCGCCACGGTGGTCAGCCAGGCGCCCGGCTTGGCCGGCACGCCGTTCGCCGCCCAGTTCCGCAGCGCGTGGGCGTAGGCGTCCTGGGCGCACTCCTCGGCGAGGTCCAGGTCGCGCACCAGGCGCACCGTCGCGGCGAGCACCACTGCCCACTCGCGGCGGTGTGCCTGCGCGACGGCCTCCCGGACCTCGGCGTCGTCGGTCAAGCCGTGCCGTCCCGACTCAGCCGACCTCGACGATCGGCCGGATCTCGACCCCGCTGTGCGACACCGAGACCTCCGGCAGGAGCTTGGCGAGCCCGATCGCCGCGTCCAGGTCGGGCGCCTCGATCAGGTAGTAGCCGCCGAGCGCCTCCTTGGTCTCCAGGAACGGCCCGTCGGTGGTGGTCGGCTCGCCGGTCGCGCTGCCGCGCAGGCTCGTCGCCGTCGTCGTCGACATCAGCTCGTGACCACCGAGGATGGCGTCGCCGGCCGCGGCGGCGAACTTGCCGTGCGCCGCCTCGTTGTCCTTGCGCTCCTGCTCGGACATCGACTCCCAGATCTGCTCGTCGCCGTAGATCAGGACCAGGTACTTCGCCATCTCACGCATCCCATCGATCGCTTGGGGGCCGGTTCCGACCCTCTACCTACACGACGAACGAGTCGGCCGCGAATCGACGCCCGGCCGCCGCGTTCTCCTCCGAAGTCCGCGGCGCGAGGCCCCGCATCAGGTCCGCGGCGCGCTCGGCGACCGCCATGACCGGCGCGTTCGTGTTGCCCCGCACGAGCGTGGGCATCACCGACGCGTCCACCACCCGCAGGCCCTCGATCCCCCGCACCCGCAGGTCGGCGTCCACCACCGACCCCATCGCGCAGGTGCCGGCGGGGTGGAACAGGGTCTGCGTGTACCGCCGCACGAACGCCCGGACGTCGTCGTCGCCGTCCGACGCCGGCGTCTGGAGCGCCCGCTCGGTGTACGGGGCCAGCGCCTCCTGCCGCGCGATGTCCAGGCCGATCCGCACGGCGGCCACCATGGCGTCCAGGTCCGCCGGGTCCCGGTAGTAGTCGTGGCGGATGCGGGGCTTCGCGGTGGGGTCGCCCGACAGCAGCGTGACCGAGCCGCGGCTGCCGGTGTCGAGCAGGCACGGGCCGAACGACACGCCGTGCCCGGTCGGCGGGGACATCCCGTTGTCGACCAGCATCACCGGCAGGACGTGGAACTGCGCGTCCGGCGCGGACAACCCGGGCCGGGTGCGCACGAACCCGCCCGCCTCGGGGACGTTGGAGCTCAACGGCCCGCGCCGGTGCTCGGCGTACTCCCGCGCGTGCCGCGGGTCGCCCGCGGTGAACAGGCTGACCGGCTGCAAGTGCCCGTACACCAGGTTGACCGACGGGTGGTCCTGGAGGTTCCGGCCGACCTCCGGCTGGTCGAGCACGACCGGGATGCCCAGGCCCGCCAGCTCCGCCGCCGGGCCGACGCCGGAGAGCAGCAGCAGTTGCGGCGAGTTGTAGGCGCCTGCGCTGAGGACCACTTCCCGCTCCGCGCGGACCGCGACCTGCTCGTCCAGCCGCATGCCCACGACGCCCGTGGCGCGGTCGCCGGCGAAGGTGATCCGGTGCGCCTGGACGTTGGTCAGCACGGTCAGGTTGGGCCGGTCCAGCGCCGGGTGCAGGTAGGCGTTCGCGCTGCTCCACCGCTCGCCGTCACGCTGCGTGAGCTGGTAGAAGCCGAAGCCGTCCTGGCGGTCGGCGTTGAAGTCGTCGTTGCGGCCCAGGCCCGCCTCGACGGCGGCGTCCACGAAGGCCTGGCTGCTCGGGTTGTTCGAGCGGCTGTCCGACACCCGCAGCGGTCCGCCGACGCCGTGCCACGGGCCGGCGCCGCGTTCGTTGTCCTCCGCGCGCAGGAAGTACGGCAGCAGGTCCTCGAAGTCCCAGCCCGGCTGCCGCCACCCGTCGTAGTCCGACGGGTTGCCCCGGACGTAGATCATGCCGTTGAGGGCGCTGCTGCCGCCGACCACCCGGCCGCGGGGCAGGAACAGCCGCCGGCCGTTCAGCTCGGGCTCCTCGTGGCTGTCGTAGTCCCAGTCCAGCCGCGTGCGGAGCAGCCGGCCGCCGTGCGCCGGCACCCGGATGACCTCGTCGGTGTCCATGGTGCCCGCCTCGATGAGGCAGACGGTGACCTCGGGGTCCTCGGTCAGCCGCGAGGCGAGCACGCAGCCCGCGGAACCCGCGCCGACGATGACGTAGTCGTAGGACGCGCTCATGCCGCCACCCGCCCGTCGGCCCGCAGCAACGAGACGACCTCGACGAGGGCGTCGGCCGTGCGGCGGATCTGCGACCGCTCGACCACGAGCGCCGGGCAGACCACCACGTTGGGGCCGTACGCGCGCAGGATGATGCCGTGCACCTCCTGGAGGCGGGCCGACACCGCGTCGCCCATCACCGGCTCGCGGGTTTCCCGGTCCGCCACCAGCTCGATCGCCGCCATCGCGCCGACGACCCGGATGTCGCCGACCATCGGCAGCGCGGCGACCGGCGCCAGGTCCTCGCGCAACCAGCCCTCGATGACCTTGGCCCGCTCGACCAGGCCGTCCCGCTCCAGCACGTCCAGGTTCGCGAGCCCGACCGCGCACGCGGTGGGGTGCGCGGAGTACGTGTGCCCGTGGCCGAAGACCACGTCGGGGCCGGCGACGGTGTCCGCGACCGCGCTCCGCATCAGCACCGCGCCGAGCGGGAGGTACCCGCTGGTGAGGCCCTTGGCGGCGGTGATGAGGTCGGGCCGCATGCCGAGCGCGTCCGAGGCGAACCAGTGCCCCGACCGCCCGAACCCGGTCACGACCTCGTCGGCGATCAGCAGGATGCCGTGGCGGTCGAGCAGGTCGCGCACCCGCGGCCAGTAGTCGGCGGGCGGGACGTGCACGCCCGCACCCGCCATGACGGGCTCGCCGATCATGGCGGCCACCCGCCCGGGGCCGAGCCGCCCGATGGTCTCCTCCAGCTCCCGCAGGAGGAAGTCGGTGGGGTCGTCGGAGCCGTACAGCTCGGCGGCCCGGTACAGGTTCGGCGGCGTGACCTTCTCGACGTGCGGCAGGTTCGGGCCGACGCCCTCCTGCATGCCCGGGAACCCGGTCAGCGTGCCGCTGCCGTAGGTGGTGCCGTGGTAGCCGAAGTGCCGGGAGATGAACCAGGTGCGGTCCGGTTCGCCGCGGTGGCTGTGGTAGAGCCGGGCCACCTTCATCGCGGCCTCGACCGCGTCCGAGCCGCCGCTGGTGAAGTGCACGCGGTCGAAGCCCTCGGGGGCCAGCCCGACGAGCCGCGTGGCGAGCCGGACGGCCTTGTCGTTGGAGTAGCCGTAGAAGCCCGAGAAGAAGGCCAGCCGGGCGCTCTGCGCGGCGGCGGCCTCCACCAGCTCGGCCCGCCCGTGGCCGACCTGCGAGGCCCAGTTCCCGGCGCCGGCGATGTCGAGGTACTCCCGGCCGTGCGCGTCCCACACGCGGCAGCCGGAGCCGCGCACGATGACCAGCCGCTCGGGACTGCTCCCCGCCTGCTGCGGGTGGACGAGGTGGGCCCGGTCCAGGTCCTCCAGCGTGGTGGCCGACATCTCCGCCGTGGTGCCGCTTTCCATCTCTATCACCGCAAGCCCCGTCTCTGTCGGTGGGTCGTGGCGCGCTCAGGCCGATCCTAGGAACGGCGGGGCGCGCGGGGATCTCTGATCGTGCGGTCTTCGTCCGGGCACAACGGACGGACCGCGCGCCAAGGCCGCACAGACGAAGATGCCCTGCCGTGCCGGGGCCGTGATGCTGTGCACGGCAGCGCAACCTCGTACCGAACAGGGGAACCCATGACCACGCGTCAACCAGTGGACGTGCTCATCGTCGGCAACGGTGTCATCGGCCTGTCCATCGCGTACGAACTGGCCCGCCGGGCCGAGCGGTTGCGCGTCGTGGTCTGCGGGCCCGGCCACCGCACCGGCGCCGCGTCGGCGGCCGCGGGCGCCATGCTCAACACCTTCGGCGAGGTCACGAAGTACACGCTGCTGTCGTCGGCCGGGGAGGGCAAGTTCCAGCTCTGCCTGGACGCGCTCGACCGGTGGCCGTCCTGGATCGGGCGGCTGACGGCCGACTCGGCGGACCACGCGCTCGACCGCGCGTACGTGGCGGGCACGACGGTCATCTCGAACAGCATCTCGGGCCGGCTCGACGACGACAACTACGCGGCGTTCCGCGCGGCGCTGACCAAGTTCGCCGAACCGCACGAGGAAGTGGACCCGCGCGACGTGCCGGGCCTGAACCCGGTGCCGCAGGCCCGTCCCCTGCGGGCCGTGCACGTGCCGCGCGAGGGCGCGATCGACGCCCGCCGCGTGCTGGCCGCGCTGGAGTCGGCCACTGCGGCGCTCGGCGTCGAGCGGGAGGAGCGGGAGGTCGAGGCCGTCGTCGCCGCGGGCGACCGGGTCACCGGCGTGCGCCTGGCCGACGGGACCACCGTCCACGCCGGCACGGTCGTCGTGTCGACCGGCGCGTTCAGCGGCAAGCTGCTCGACGGGGTGCTGCCGCCCGGCGCGGTGCCGATGATGTTGGCGGGCAAGGGGATCGCCGCGCTGACCCGGCGCACGGAGGGCGGCGGGTTTTCCGGCGTGGTCCGCACGACCACGCGCGCGGGCGCGTGCGGGCTGCACGTCGTGCCGCTCGGTGACGGCGTGGAGTACCTGGGCGCGACGAACGCGTTGTACGAGCGGCCGCAGCGGCTGGCCGACCTCGGCCAGAGCGAGTTCCTCCTGCTGTGCGCGTACGAGCAGCTCGACCTGGCGATCTACAAGTCGGACATCGAGCGGTGGCTCGTCGGCAACCGTCCGGCCACTGTGGACGGCTACCCGCTGATCGGCCGGACCTCGTTGGCGGGTCTCGTGGTCGCCACCGGCACCTACCGCGACGGGTTCCACTGCTCGCCGGTGATCGCCGGGCTGGTGGCCGACGACGTGCTCGGCGAGGCCGCGATCGCCGACCGGCTGCCGATGTTCGCGCCGGAGCGGCCGCCGATCCGGTCGCTCACGCCGGAGGACTCGGTGGAGGAGTTCGCGATGCAGGCGGTGTCCGGCGGTTTCGAGGACGGGCTGCGCCTGCCGGCGGGCTACGGCGGCACGTCCGCTCTGGACGACCACTACCGCCGGGTGGCGCGGCGGTACTACGAGCGGTTCGACGCGCCCGTGTCCCTCACCATGGACGTCCTGCTGACCGCCGTGTTCTCGCCCGACCCGGACCAGCACCCCATCACGCGGTACCTGAAGGCGGCGCAGCGCCACCACGGCGTGCCGGCCTGACCGACGCGCGGCGCGCGGGCGGGAATCGGCCGCGCGCCACGCCGTCAACGACCTACCGGCCTTGCACGCCGCGCACGGCCGGGGGATCCCTCGGCCGTGCGCCACGTCAACGACCCATCGGCCTGACACGCGGTGCACGACCCGCGATCCCTCGGCCGCGCGCCGCGCCGCCAACGACCCACCGGCCCGACCCCGCACGCCGGGAACGGCCGAGGAGCGTTCCCCCGGCCGTTCAGCGCGTCCGGCGCGGCGACCCCGTCACGAAGTGGCGTCCACCACCCGCCGGCCGATCCGCTTGGCCTCCGCCAGCAGGTCGTCGTTCCACCGGTCCCTCAGCCCGCACAGCCGCGACGTGATCACGACGAGGTCCGCGCCCTGGTCCGGCAGCGGGGTCTCCAGCCCGATGGCGTGGTGGCCGGTGTGCCGGCCGTCCGCGAGCGCGCGGTCCAGCAGCTCGCGGTCGAAGTCCATCAGGACGGCGGGCGGGAGCGAGGCGGGCACCGAGCCGCCGGAGCCCAGCACCGCCACCACGCCGTCGACCGGGCCGGCCTCGGCGAGGGCGCGGGCGATCTCCTCCGACACGTCGACCGGCGCCCGGCCGCTCCAGTCGACCAGTTCGCCGTAGTACTCCTCCCACGGGAACAGCAGGGTCTCGGCGATCACCCGCACGCCGATCTCCACCTGGGGGTCGCGGTGCTTGGCGTGGAAGTGCCTCATGTTGTTCAGCAGGCTGGGGTCGAGCACGGACCAGTCGTGCTCGGTCGGCGTCTCGATGACCCACGCCTCGCGGTTGAGGTGGAACTCCACCCCGTCGCGGTACAGCCGGTAGGCCAGTTCGAGGTCCTCCGCGCCCCAGGTCACGAAGGACTCGTCGAAGCCGCCGACCGCCCAGAAGTCGGCGGCCGTGACGGAGCAGTTGATGGTGAACGTGAGGCTCCACGGCACGTGCCGGCGCTGGAGGTCGAAGTCGCACTTGACCAGCGACTCGTGGCGCACGTCGAAGAAGGCCGGGTCGTCGCCGTACCGCTCGACCACCTCCTCGGGCGTGGCCCGCTGGAGGAGGTCCACGAGTTCCATCATCGGGTCGTCCGGGTTGTAGCCATAGGCGTAGCCCAGCGAGACCCGGCGGGGGTTCGGCGCTCCGTGGGCGCGGAGGTGGTTCTCCAGGAACCGCGCCGGCGCGAGCGCGCCGGTGTCCAGGAACACCAGCACCGGCGCGGTGCTCATCCGGGCGCCGGCGTTGCGCGCCGCCCCGGCCCGAAAACCCAGGTCCTCCTGGTAGTGGTAGGAGATCCGCAGCGCGTCGGCGAACCCGTCCACCACGGCCTTGGTGTCGTCGGTGGAACCGTCGTCCGCCACGACGACCTCGAACTCCTCCGGCGGGATGCTCTGCCGGGTGAGTTCGGACAGCGTCCGCCGCAGCATCCCGCTCCGGTTGTACGTCGGGATCACCACGGAGATCCGCGGTGGCGAGCTGAATCGGGTCATGACGCCTCCCAGCGATCAGAAGCGGAGCAGCACCTTGGCGCGGTAGGCCCCCTTGAGCTGGGCCTGGACCGCCGGCACGAGGTTCTCCAGGCCGTCGATGACTGTCTCATGCAGGACGACCTCGCCGCTCGCGACCAGCCCGGGGAACTCCGCGGCGAAGCGGGGGAAGAGGTCCTGGTGGTCGTCGGTGGTGAACCCGCGCACGGTCAGCCGCCGTTCGACGACCAGGTGCATGTTCCCGATGGCCGGCTTGCGGCCGGTGCGCAGCTGCTCGGTCCACCCGCACAGGACGAGCCGCCCGTGCACGTTCATGGCCGAGATGGCCGCTTCGAGCTGCCAGCCGCCGACGTTGTCGTAGTACACGTCCACGCCGCCGAGGTCGGGCCAGCCGTCGTGGTAGTCGAACGCGTCGTCGAAACCCAGCTCCTTGACGACGAACTCCGCCTTGTCCGGCGAGCCGACGCTGCCGATGACCCGGCCGGCGCCGCGCACGCGGGCCAGCTGCCCGGCGACGCTGCCGACCGCGCCGGCCGCGCTGGAGACGACGACCGTGTCCCCCGGCCGGATCTCGACCTGGCTCAGCCCCACGTACGCCACCACGGCCGAGCTGAGGTGGTGCGACAGCGACGGGTACAGGTCGCGGTCCACCACCTCGAACTCGGCCGCGTCCGCCACCGCGTACTCGCGCCAGGCGAGGCGGTGCAGCACCACGTCGCCGGGCCGCAGGCCGGGCGCCGCCGACTCGACGACCTCGCCCAGGGCGTGACCCCACGGCGCCACGCCGAGGTCGTAGTCCGGCACCTCGGGGGGCTCGACGTCCTGCATCCGCATGAGCAGACCGGGGTCGATCGCCATGTAGAGGTTGCGGACCACCACCTCGCCGGGACGCGGGTCCGGCACCGGCACCTCCACCAGCTCGAGTTCGCCGGGCACCGGCAGCGTGCCCGGCGGACGGCTGATCAGGCGGATCTCACGGCTTGTCGTCATGTCGGGTCGCTCCTCCGGCCGCCGGCTTGTCCGTCCCCCGACCTCGGCCGAGGGCGGTTCACGGTAACCGCCTGCGCCGGCCCCGCAGATCTTTCAGGTTGCTCACTCGGCGGCGGCCCGTGCTCCCGCCGGGAACGCCGGCGGACCGTTCGGGACACCGCAGTCGCGCCGGGACGCGACGGGTCGCGCGATCAGCCGATCGGACGCCGGCGCTGGGCCGGGCACCGGGTCGGTCGCGGCGGAACGGACGCGTCCGGCGGCGCGCCGGGCGGTCCACCGTGGACAGCGCATTTTGGAAGGTGGCGACGGCGGGTTCCGGTGGCACGCTCCAAAACCTCCGAGCACCGGAGGCGGCGCTCGGCCGAATGCCCCCACCCGCAGAACGAGCAGGGCGCGAACCCTGTGACCGAGGAGGAGCCGGCATGGACTTGAAGCCGATCGAGAGCGGGGCGACGGACCCCGCGACGGGCAGGGACCCGCGGCGCTGGGCCGCTCTCGCCCTCCTGTGCGTCGCCAGCTTCATGATGATCCTGGACTCGCAGTTCGTGGTCCTGGCGCTGCCGTCCATCCAGTCGGCGTTGGAGATGTCGCCCGAGCAGGTGCAGTGGGTCATCACCGTCAACGCCATCACCTTCGGCGGCCTGCTCCTGCTCGGCGGCCGGATGGCCGACCTGATCGGCCGCCGCAAGGCGTTCATGATCGGCGTGGCCGGGTTCCTGCTGACCACGATGCTGTCCGGGCTGTCCTGGGACGCCGGCACCCTCGTCATCGCCCGCGCCCTGCACGGCGTGTCCTCCGCGCTGATGGTGCCCAGCGCGTTGTCGATCCTGATGAACACGTTCCAGGAGGGACCGGAGCGCAACCGGGCCATCGCGGCGTGGTCCGCGGTCGGCGGTGTGGGCGCGGTGGGCGGCCTGCTGGTGGGCGGCGTGCTCACCACGGAGCTGGGCTGGCAGTGGGCGTTCCTGGTCAACGTGCCCGTCGTGCTCTGCCTGCTGGTCGTGACGCCGTTCGTGCTGCGGGAGAGCCGTGACAGCGCGCAGCGGCGCACGTTCGACGTGGCCGGGGCGCTGACCGTCACCCTCGCGCTCGCCGCCCTGATCTACGCGACGGTGGACGGACCGGTCGCCGGGTGGGCCAGCGTGCGGACGATCGGCCTGTACGTGCTGGCGGCGGCGTTGATCGCGTTGTTCGTGGTGATCGAGTCGCGGTCCTCCGCGCCGCTGGTGCCGCTGCCGATCCTGCGCAAGCCCACCGTGCTGGTCGGCAACCTGCTGATGATGCTCGTCGCGGGCATCGTGTGGGGCGAGGGCCTGCTCATCTCCCTGCACACCCAGCAGGTGATGGGGTACTCGGCCTTCGAGTCCGGCCTGGTCAGCGCGGCCATGCCGGTCATGTCGGTCGCGGGCGCCTACGTCGGGCAGGCCATGGTCACCCGACGCGGCTTCAAGCTGCCCATGGCGGTGGGCGCGATCGGCCTCGGCGCCGCGTGCCTGCTGCTGACCCGGCTGCCGATCGGCGCGAACATCACCACGACCATCATCGTGCCGCTGGCCCTCTTCGGCCTGTGCCTGGGCATCGGGCACACCACGTCCAACATCGTCGCGCTGACCGATGTGGACGAGCCGGAGTCCGGTTTGGCGTCGGGCCTCATCTCGGCGGGGTTCCAGATCGGCGGCGCGATCGGCACCGCGATCGCCGCCACGGTCGCCGTGTCCGTCACGGCCGGTTCCACGGAGCCCGCCGACCTGGCCGCGGGCTTCGAGGCGGGTTTCGTCGCGTTGGCGATCATGGCCCTGCTCGCGCTGCTGCTCGCCTTCGCCCTGCCCGCCTACACCAGGCGGACGGGCAAGCGGCGCGCCGCCGCCGAGGCCCGTCCCGCGGCGGGCTGACCCCGCCGCCGGTTCGCCCCACCGCCGTGGCGGTGGGGCGTTCACCCGCACGCGGAGTCGGGCACGTCGATCCACCCGGCGGTGTCGGGCGATCGGCGTGCCCGTCCCGGTCGTGCCGCTCGGCCCGCCGCCGGGTCGCGGCACGCGCCCGTGCCTTGAGCGCCCGGCGCTCCTCCCGGCGCGGGGCAAGAGCACGTCACGATGACCGTGCCGCCGCCGGGTCGCGGCACGCGCCCGTGCCTTCCGCGGCCGGTGACTCCCCGGCACGGGCAAGAGCACGTCGAGATAAGACATCCACCGCCCGCTGCGGGATGCTCGACCAGGCGCGCTGGTGCGGGAAGTTCCCTTGCGAACGGGAGGAGCACGACCGTGGACGTGATCTCGGCACTGACTGCGACAGGTGACGACGTGGACCGGATGGTGGCCGACCTCGACCCCGGGAAGTGGTCGCTGCCCACCCCGGCCGTCGGGTGGACGATCAAGCACCAGATCGCGCACCTGACGACGATCTTCTCGCTGGCGGGCCTGTCGGCGGCCGACGGCGACCGGTTCACCGCGCTGCTGGCCACCCTGTCCGACGACTTCAACGCGAACGTCAACGCCGCCATGGCGCCGCACCTCACGCTCGACCCCGACGCGCTGTTCGCCCTCTGGCAGGAGACCAAGAGCCGGACCATCGACGCGCTGGCCGCCGTCCCCGCCGACCAGGTGGTGCCGTGGCTGGTCAACCCGCTGCCGCCCGCGATGCTGGCGAGCGCCGGGCTGATGGAGCTGTTCGGCCACGGGCAGGACATCGCGGACGCGCTCGGGATCACCCGCGAGTGGGACGACCGGGTCGGCTTCCTGGTCGCGTTCGCCGTGCGCACCAAGGACTTCGGCTACCTGGCGCGCGGCGAGCAGCCACCGACCGAGGAGTTCCGGTTCGAGATCACCGCCCCGTCGGGCAAGCGGTGGGACTTCGGCCCGGAGGACGCGACCCAGCGGATCAGCGGGCCGGCGGTGGACTTCTGCCTGCTGGTCACGCGGCGGCGGCACCACCGGGACCTGGCCGTCACCGCGTCCGGCGACCTGGCGACGCGCTGGTTGGAGATCGCGCAGGCGTACCGGGGTCCGGCGGGCGAGGGTCGCGCGCCCGGCCAGTTCGCCCACTAGCCGGGCAGGGAACCGCGATCACCCGCCCTGGTCCGCAGCCGGCACGAACCCGCCGTCACCGCCCCGGTCCGGCGCGTGGACGCCGACCGGGCGGTGGCGCGAACACCGGGCGGGCGACACCCCGGCGGCGACGGCACACCCACCCGCCGGCCACAGCAGACCCGGGTTCGGCGCGCTTGCCCGACGGGCGCGGCACACCCGCCCGCCCTGGAAGTCACGTCTTCTCCTCGTCCTCGGGGCGCACGTACTTCCGCCCGATCTCCACGGTGAAGTCGTACCCGGCCTTCTTGGCGAACGCCCGGAGCTTCTCGGCGTCCCTCTCCACGTCCTCGTAGGTGACCACCACGTCACCCTTGATCCCGCCGAACACCCCGTAGTTCAGCACGACCTTGTCGACGTCCCGCCACGACAGGTCGCCGTGGATCTGGGCCTCGACGTACGCGCTGAGGTTCGCGCCGTCGCGCTCGACCTTCGCGGCCTGCTCCTCGTCGAACTCGAAGCCGGTGGCCTCGGCCGCGGCGAGCCGGGCGATGTCCAGCTCGGTGTAGGCGAAGACCGACTCCGGGTGGTCGGCGCCGACGAAGGACACCGCGGACTGGAGGAAGTCGACGCTCCAGCTGTCGCCCGGCGTGCGGGTGGTGCGCCAGTCGATGTCCCGCTTCCAGTACACGACCGACGAGCCGTACCGCGCGCTGACGCCGAACGCCTGCGACGCCCCGACCGCGGCGGCGTACTTGGGCATCTCGCCCGGTTTCAGGTAGTTGGGGAACTCCGCCTGAAGCCTGCGCCGGTAGACCGCGGCGTCGGACGTGTCGTCCTCGTCGAGCGGCGGCCCGACCGGTTCGCGGGCGAACGCGCCGTCGCCACCGCCGATGAACTTGAGCGGGGTCCCGTCCGTGCGCTTGAGCGCGAACGCGTACCCGAACCGCTCCTCCACGCCGCCGCGCGTGCGCAGGTTGGCCGACGCCTGCGACGTGCCGGTCTCCCAGACGTTGCGGAACAGGCCCTCATCGTCGGCGATGAGGAGGTCGAGCAGCGTGTCCCCGGCCACGACCCCGTCCCGGTTGCCGCCGGGCGGGATGGACAGGAAGAAGTTCGTCGCGAGCCGTCGCTCCCGCAGGGACTGGAGGATGGCGGGGAGGTGCTCGGACCGGTAGTGCGTGCCGAAGGTCTCGTTCAGCTTCCTCAGGCGGGCCTCGGACTCGCGCAGGGCTTCCTCGCGCTGCAGTTGGCCCTTGCGCTCCGCCACGACCAGCGCCCAGACCTGGTTGGGCGTCAGCGCGCCGTAGAAGTCGGGTCGCAGCTCCTGCAGCGCCTTGATGTCCATCAGGTCCCGCGCGCTCGCGACCATGCGCTGGGCGCCGGTCTGCATCGGGTTGTCCATCGGCGGATCGGCGAACGGCATCGGCGCGGCCTGCGGCGGCGTCCGCCGCTCGGAACCCTCGCCGCGCAACTGCGCCAGCATGGGGTCGTCCCGGTTCGCGTTCGCCGACTCCTCCCGCATCCAGAGCTCGCGGGCGGTCCGGAGGTCGTCGGCCACGTTCACCGGCGTGGCTTCCTTCTTCTTGCGCTTCTGCTTCGTCAGCCGCACGTCGTCCGCCGGGCTGCCCGGCCGCGCCGGTTCCTTGCCCTTCTCCCGCTTCTTCTTCTTTCGCGTGGTGGTGGACGTCTTCTTCCTCGAGGGCTCCATCGCTGCCCGTCCTCTCGTGTTCAGGCCACCGTGGCCCGGTAGGCCAGCACCAGGCCGAGGCCGGTCAGGGCCTCCTTGTCACCGTCGAGCACGAAGGTCCAGCCGCCGCCGTCCACGCGCAGGTCCGGGGTGAGCAGCAGCTTGCCCTCGGTGAGCGCCATCGACCGGTCGCCGTCGACCGTCAGCCGCGGCGCGGCGCCGTCGGCCGTGCCGTAGCGGGGGTAGATGCCGATGATCCGGTTGCCGGTCAGACCGGGCAGCAGGTCCGCGGTGATCGGGAGGGTCAGCCGGTCGCCGTCGCCGTCGACGAAGTCGCGCCACTCGTCGGGGAACTCGGTCGCGACGTCGAGGAACCGGGCCGCCGGGTAGGGCTTGAGCATGCCCTTCACCACGTTCGCGAACAGCTCGCCGCCCTGTGCGGCCGTGTACCGCACGGTCAGCAGGACGTCCCGCAACCGGGTCGCCCGGCGCCCGGTCAGCTCCAGGCGCCACGTGGACACCGCTCCCGTGCCCTCGAACGGCAGGTAGCGGGCATCGTCGTAGCGCAGCTCGAACAGCCCGTTGTTGTCCTGCTCGCCGGGTTGGGACAGCGCGATCTGCTGGCCGGCCCGCCAGTCGACGCGCAGGGTGGCGGGCAGCGGCTCCGCGGGGTCGAGCAGGTGCCGCACCGCCTTCGGGTCCGGTTCCAGCACGGTCTTGTGGCCGAGCTGGGTCAGCGTGGCGTTGGGCTGCGCCGCTTCGCCGTCGTCGTCCACGAAGGTGACGGTCAGGGTGCGGATCTGGCGTCGGAAGTGACCGGGGAAGTCGCGGTCGAACAGCTCCTCGGGCAGCGTGAACTCGCACGACCCGCTCGTGGCCAGCCGCAGCGCCGCCGCCGGCTCCAGGTCGAGCAGCGACACCTGCTTGGTGATCTCCAGGTCGCGGGCGGCGGTGTCGGCGTAGAGCTGGTTCAGCCGGTCCAGGTCCACACCGAGGCTGTCGCCGGCGAGCAGGCCGGCGCGGCGGCTGTCCCAGTGGGCCGGGCGGATGACGGACGCCTCGGCGTCGCCCAGGCCGCGCTCGAACCTCAAGGCCCGTTCGGCGGCCTTCGCGGTGTCGTGCGCCAGCGAGTACGCCTGGAAGTACAGGCCGGACAGCCGGCCCGCCATCCACCCGTACAGCTCGACGTTGGTGAACTTGTCCTTGAGCAGCGCGCCGACGGCCCGGTTGTGGGTGATCTCCTGCGCGAGGACCTCGGCCTCGCGGCGCGCGACCGCGAGCTGCTGCTCGGCGGCGGCCACCTGGTGGTTGATCTGGGCGAGGTCGCCGGTGGCGTTGGCCAGCTGGAACTCCCACTCCTGGCGGGTGCGTTCCTGCTCGGCGCGCACGCCGAGCAGTTCGCCCGTCACGCTCAGCCCCTCGCCGAGCACCTGCGGCATCTCGGAGCCCTTGTCGAGCACGTTGCCCAGGTGGTGGCCGCCCCACGTCGAGCCGACGCTGAACGGCCCGACGGTGGCCTGCGGCACGGCGTGCGCGATGGCGGCGCCGACCTTGAGCAGGCCCGAGGTCAGGTGCAGGGCCGCGGCCGCGCCCATCGTCCCGAGCTGGGCCTGTTCCAGCGGGGTGAGGCCGGTCGCGATCAACTGCTGGTAGTGGGCGATCCGCTGGTTGGCCGCGTCACGGCTCGCCTGCAGCTCGCGCAGGGTCGCCGCGGCGGCCTCGACCTGGGCGTCCCTGATCGACCGCGTCATGTCCAGCAGGACGCCCTCCTGCCGGTTGTGCAGCAGGCCGAGTTCCTCGGCGTCCCGCCGCTCCAGCACCGAGAGCAGGTCGCCGCCGAGCTGGCGGAGCCGGTCGACCAGGTCCTGGGCCCGGCGGAAGGTCGCCTCGAACCGGTGGTGCGGAACGGTCGCGGCGACACCGGCGGCGACCGCCTGGTCCACCCCGACGCCGGCGGCCACGCTGCGGACCAGGTCCATCGGGTCGATCGGCGGCTCGAACAGGGGCAGCGGCAGGCTGACCCCCAGGATGTTCAACGAGTCCCTGATCTTGCGCAGCCGGTCCTCGACCCGGTCCCAGTACGCGGTGAACGCGCTGTTGTCCGGGATCCGGAAGTAGCGGTTCGCCACGCCGGCGTGGACGCCACCCGGTCCTTCCAACAGTGCGCCGCCGCCGGTCAACTCCGCCAACAGGTCCAGCTCGCCCGGCTCGTCGTCCAGCTCCCGGTAGGTGCGCGACGGGCTGAGCGGCGCCTTCCCGGGCAGCTCGGGCCGCAGGCCGAGCAGGTCCCAGGCGAAGACGTAAAGCATCCGGGCCTCGTCGATGCTCTCCCCGGTGTACTGCCGGAACAGCATGTCGCCCCAGTCGAGCAGGTTGTCGAGGTAGGCCATCACCACCGCGCGGCGGTAGGCCACCGGGCGCAGGTCGGCGATGGCGTGCGGGTCGAACGGGTCGTCGCGGTAGGCGTCGACGAGGCTGTCGCGATCGCCCACCAGGTCGTAGTACCGCCGGAGGTCCGCGATCAGCGCGGTGCGTTCCTGCAACTGCTCGACGGCCTGCACGACGCCCCGCCACAGGGTGCGCTTCGGTTCGCGGGTGCGCGGCGTGATCCGGGCCTTCGCGGCGGTCACCGCGTCCGCGAGCAGCACGTGCAGCCGCGAGGACGCCAGCCGGTCGAGCACCGCGAGTTCCCCGCCGTCCAGCGGGCGGTTCTCGCGGAACGCGGGCGTCAGCCGCTCCAGGTCGGCCAGCACCTCGTCCAGCCCGGCGGCGAGGCCCGCCGGTTCGTCGAACCCGGCGGCGGCGAGCCTGCCCGCCAGTTCCGCGAGGTCGCGCCGCGACCGGTCGGCCAGCGCGGCGAGGTCCACCGCGAGGAACGGCAGGAACCGCCAGTACCGGTCGGGTTCGGTGGGGTCGAAGACGTGCTCGTACCACTGGCGCGCGTCGGCGAACCGCTGCGCGGCGTTGAGCGCCTGCGCGATCAGGACGGGCGCGTGGAAGAAGATCTCCCAGTAGTACAGGCCGTTGGCGCTCTGGAAGTCCAGGTGGGCGCTCGCGGGCAGCCGACCTGGCACGACCCGGTCGTCGCGGAGCCGGATGGTGTTGCGGTCCGACCGCTCGGTCGAGAACGCCGGGCGCTCGTCCAGCTCCTGACCGGCCGGCGCCAGCAGGGCCGCGACGCCGCCGCCCAGCAGCCGCTGGTTGAGCTGCGCGGCCGTGCTCGTGGTCAGGCGGACGACCTCGATCGGCAGCGCGGCCCGCTCGAACGGTCGGGGCACCGTCGTCGTGGTCGGGTAGCCGAGGTGGCTCCCGCCCGCGAACAGGTACAGGCGCCGGTCCGACTCGCTGTCCAGCACGCCGGTGACCTCGGCGAAGTTCTCCGGCAGGTCGCCCCAGTTGCCGTCGACCGGCGCGAAACCGGTGACGTCGGTCAGGCCGGACGACAGCCGCGCGTAGAACGCGCCGCTGAACGCGTAGCGGTGCGGGCCGCGCCGGAACACCGCGGTGATCCGCTGCGCCAGCGGTTCCGGGTAGCCCTCGTCGACCGTGTCCGGCACCGGGCCGCCCTGGGCGGGCAGGGTGTAGCGGACCAGCTGCCGGCCGCTGGTCAGGTACAGGTGCGGGCCGTCGAGGTAGGCCGAGTCCACGGTGGTCAGCCCGCCGGTGGTCGCGCCGCGGGCCAGGTCCCGGCTCGGGAAGCTCGTCTCCACGACCTTGGGCTTGCGGGGCGGCCGGCCCTCGCCCGGCCGCTCGACCTCGACCCGGGTGCACGTCAGGGTGGCGTCGTTGAAGTACCACGACGTGTCGCGGACCCGCAGGGCCGCGCCGATCCTCGCCCACGTCGGGAAGTTCTCCCCGCTGTCGGGGAACCTGCGCGCGTGGCCCTCGTCGGGCGCCCCGTAGTGGTTGCCGGTGTACCGGACGTACTCGTCGCCGACGAACACGTAGGTGAGCCGGCGTTCGGCGTCCACGATCGCCGCGTCGAACCGGGTGAGCCCGGAGCCCGCGCCGAACAGGGCGGTCGCCGGGGCGCCGAGGTCGTCGCCGCGCTCGATCCGGCCGCCGCCCGCGGCCGAGTGGAACCACTCGACGCCGTTGAGGTCGGTGAACGCGGCGTCGACCCGCGCCCACGCCGGGAATCCCTCGTCGTTGGTCAGGAGGTCCTTGGGGTACCCGGGGTCGAGCGCGCCGAACACACCGCGGTAGCGGAAGTACTGCCCGCCCGAGAACACGTAGGTGTGCTCGCCGTCGGGGTCGCGGCGGTGCAGGACGGCGTCGACCAGGCCGGTGCGGGTCAGGTGCGTGACCGCGCGCCCCCAGCGGTCCGCGGTGGCGCCGGCGTCGCCGGGCCTGCCGTCGGTGATCCGGAGGTAGCGGTGGGCCTCGTTGTCGAAGAAGTACCGGACGCCGCCGGGCAGCTCGACCGCGGCGTCGACCCGGGTCCACCCGGTCAGGCCGAGGTCGGCGAGCGGGCGCGGCACGACGGGCTCGGCCGGCGCCACGACGGCCGGGCGGCACAGGAAGCTGCCGCCCTTGTGGTCGATGCTGAACCAGGGGCCGTAGTCGCCCCCGCTCGGGCTGGTGAACCGCACCAGCCGGGGCCGGTTCGCCGGGTCCGCGCCGGCCGCCGCGTCGATCTCCGCCGGGGCCAGGACCTCGCGGAGCGGGTCGGTGGCGGCGGCGGGGCCCGCGCGGAGGGCGGGCACCGGCAGCACCTCCTCGACCAGTTCCGCGGTCAACGCGGACGCCTGGACGTGCGTCGCCCTGGTCAGCACCGGAGGCGCGCCGGGCCCGCCCGGTGTCGTCGTGATCACCGAGTAGGTGCAGGTCACGGCGATCGACTCGGGGTCGTCGGAGTGCCGGCCCGCCACCTCGACGGCCAGCCGCACGTCGTGGATCGTGCCGTCGCCGCGGGTGTCCATGGCCAACGTCTGCGCGGGCACCCACTCCCCGGCCAGGTTGTAGAACGAGTAGTGGATCCGGACGTGCTCGGTCGCGGGCGGTGCGGTGACCTCCTGCCGGTCGCCCTGGTCGCGGGTGGCCAGGGTGGTCGTGGCCGGTGTGGCGGGCGGGACGGTCTCGACCGTGGTCCAGAACACGAACACCCGGTTGAACGCGTGCACCGGGTGGACCTCGTCCGCGTCGATCTGCACGTCGACCTTGAGCCACGGCTCCCACGAGCCGGTGAGCTTGTCCGCGCTGCGGAACCGGGCGCGCCGGTAGTAGTAGCGCCGCGGCTCGGTCCGGGTGCGCCCGAACAGGACCAGGTCGCGGGTGTCCTCGGCGCCCGCGGTGTAGACGTGGCCACCGGCGATGGCCAGGCGGGACACCTCGGTGTACTCGTCCAGGTAGCGCTTGTAGGCCAGTTCCACCGACGCGGGCGTGACCTCGCCCTGGAGCAGGTCGGCCTCCAGCGCCTCGAACGCCGGGGTCTTGCGGTCCCGCAGCTCCGGGCGCAGGTAGTTCTCCGGGTACAGGAAGACCTTGCGGTTGGCCTCCCAGACCCGGTAGTTGCGCATCCAGGTCCACCACGTCCGCAGCCGGTCGCGCACCTGCCCGCCGACGGGCGTGACGTCCTCCAGGTCCAGGAAGTAGCGGTGCAGGAACAGCTGGGTGGCCGCGATGGCCTCCCGGATCGGGGACGTCGTGCCCCGGCTGCCCATGTCGACGTCGATCAGGAACCGCTCGAACAGCTCGCGGGAGGTGTCCGCGCCGGTCCTGGCGAGCACGGCCGCCACCAGCGCGTCCCGTTCGGCCACGGCCAGCTCGTCGTGGACCTGGCGGGAGAGCACCGCCCAGTCCTGGGGGCTGTGCCGGCGCGCGAGCAGGTCGTGCAGCAGCGCGGCCGCGGCGGCGTCGGAGGGCCGCTCGCCGTGCAGCCCCGACCAGACGTCGAAGACCGCGGCGGGTCCCGCGCCGAGCGCGTCGGCGGCGGTGAACACGTCGACCAGCTTCAGCACCGTCTCCAGCTCGACCCGGTCGTCGTCGGGTGCGCCGGTGCGCAGGGCGCGACGCCTGAGGAGCCAGCGCACGTCCTCCACGTCCCAGCCCATGATCTCGGCGAGCCGGAGGTGGGGGTCGGCGACCGCGCCCGGCCCGGTCGCGACGAACTCCGCGAGCCCGTCGCGGGTGCGGGCGAGGTCGGCGAACCGGGTGATCGTGCGCAGGTCCTCGAACCGGTAGTCCGCCCAGGCCGACCACCGGCGGTGGAACGGCTGGGGGTAGGTCCGGTCGACCTGCCGGTGGTCGCCGCCGGAGTAGCGGACGTAGCGGTCGCCCCGGCCGAGGTAGGTCCGTCCGTCGAGGACGAACGCGACGTCGACGCGCTCCTCGATGTCGGCGGGCAGGTCGCCCCAGTCGTCGCGCACCGTGCGGGGGAACCCGTCGTCCACGTGGCGGAGGTCGTTGCCGCCGTAGCGGGCGTACTGCCCGTCCCGGAACACGTGCAGGCCACCGGCCGGGGCGACGAACGCGGCGTCCACGCCGGGGTTGTCGGTGAACGCGTTGCGGACCCGGCCCCAGACGCCGGCGATCGGCCGGACCTCGGGCGCCCGCACGTCGATCCAGTGCGGGCCGGCGAAGAGGCGCACGCCGCCGTCGGCGCCGCGGAACGCCGCGTCCACGCCGTCGCGCAGCGGCTCGGGCAGGGCGTCCAGGCCCAGTTCCCGGGGCAGGGAGGTCTCGATCGCGCGCGGGTAGCCCTCGTCCGCGAACGCCAGGTCGCCGCCGGAGTAGCGCACGTACTGGTCGCCGCTGAACAGGAACGTGCGGCCGTCGTCCACCAGCGCGGCGTCGACCCGGCCGCGCTCGGCGAGCGTGTTGCGCACCCGGCCGAGGCCCAGCCCGGCGGCGTCGTAGGTGGCGGTCAGGGTGCGTGAGACGACGTGGCACTCGCCGCCGACGAACAGGTGCGCGGTGCGCCGGTTGGCCACGACGGCGTCGACCACCGCGCCGGCGCCCGCCTCGACCCGGGCGGCCACCGCGTCCTCGAACGAGTCGGGCAGGTTCGCGAACGCGTCCTCCTCGCGGAGGTTGTCCGCGATGAGCTTGGGGTAGCCGGGGTCGGCGTGGCGGTAGGCGGTGCCGGTGTAGCGGACGTACTGGTCGCCGGAGAACAGGAACGTCCTGTCCCCGGCGACGAACGCGGCGTCCACGCGGCCGCCGCCGGCCACGAAGTTGTTGCGCGACCGGCCCCAGGCGTCGCGGATCGGGCGCGTCGGCGCGACCGCGCCCCCGGTGACGCGGGTGAACCGGTCGGCGAAGAAGAGGTAGGTCGCGGCGTCCGACCCGAACGCGGCCGGCGCCGTGAACGCGGCGGTCACCGGGCCGGGCCAGTCGCGCTCGACGCCGGGCCAGAGCCTGCTCACCGGTCGGGCGGGCGACCACGCGCCGGTGACCTCGTGCCGGGCCAGGTACTCGTCCCCGGTGATCACCAGCATGTTCTCGCCCTCGAACAGCACCGCGTCGGGCGCGGTGAAGCCGGCGGGCCGCAGGTGGGCGGGGACGTCCCAGAACGTCGCGTCGGCGCGCAGCGGGCAGCCCTCGTCCGGCCGGGTGTAGTCGGTCCCGGAGAACACCAGGTAGCGCTGGGCGCCCTCGGCGTCCGGGTGCTCGAACACGTAGGTCAGGCCGCCGCGGACGTAGGCCAGGGTGACGCCGGTCAGGCCGGCCCAGTGCTCGGCGATCGACCGGGGCTCGCCGACGATGTCGGCGTCCGCGGCCCGCGGGCCTTCGTAGACCACGAACTGGTCGCCGCTGAACACGTAGGTGCGCCCGTCTCGCCCGACGAAGGCGGCGTCCACCCGGTTGTCCTGCGCGATGGTGTTGCGGCCGCGGCCCCAGTCCTCGGCCAGCGGGTACTCCCGGTTCAGCCGGACGTCGAAGCACCTGGTGCCCTTGAACAGGTAGGTGTTGCCGTCCGCGCCGCGCAGCACGGCGTCCAGGCCGGTGCGGAAGGCGGCGGGCGCGGTGCGCAGGACCCGCGGCCGCGCCGGGGTCTTCGTCACCGTCGTGCCCTCCAGGGCGCTGTAGCGCCGCCAGCCGTCCGGTCCTTCGGCGAGGACCGCGCCGTCCTCGACGAACGCGCACCGGACGTCGTCGAACCCCGGGTAGCGGCGGTGCAGGGCGTCGGACACGGCGTGCCAGCGGCCCGCGACCAGCAGGTAGGCCGTGCGCCGGTCGGCGAACGCGGCCTCGACCGGGCCGGTCAGCGGTTCGGGCAGCCCGGCGAACCGGGGCTCGTGCCGCAGCGACCCGATCGACCGGGGGTGGCCGTCGGCGACGGTGGCGAGGTCCGCGCCGTCGTAGCGGACGTACTGGTTGCCGCTGAACAGGTACGTGGCGGAGTCCAGCACCAGGGTGGCGTCGACTCGGCCGTGCCGGGCGATGGCGTTGCCCACCCTGCCCCAGAAGGCGGTGTTCGGGGCCGGGTACCGGTCGTCCACTCCGGTGTGGTCGGCGCCGGAGTAGCGGACGTAGCGGGTGCCCGAGAAGACGTAGGTCCGCCCGTCCCGGCCGACGAAGGCCGCGTCGACCCGGTCGAACGGCAGGCTGTCCCACCGCTCGGCCAGCGGTCTCGGCTCGGACCACCAGCGGCGCTTGGCGTCGAACACGACGTACCGGTCGCCGGAGAACAGGTAGGTCCGGTCGTCCCGGCCGGTGAACACCGCGTCCACGGTGGTGAACCCGCCCTCGGGGAGGTTCCACCAGTTGTCGGCCAGCGGTCGCGGGTAGCCGGCGTCGGGCGTGGCGTGGTCGCGGGTCGAGTACCGGACGTGGTACTGGACGTCCTGCTCGGGGTCGGCGTGCACCTCGATCCGGTCGGCCGCCCGCCGCAGGACGAGCTTGATCCCGCGTTCCGCCTCCAGGCGCCACCGCGGGGCGGAACCGGTGACCCGCGTGTCCGCGCCGACGCCGATCCCGCGCTCCCGGAGCAGGTCGCGCAGCGCCCGGGACACGACGCCGGCGGCCAGGTCGGGCTCGTGCTCCGGCGGGAGGTCGAACAGCAACCCGCCCGCGCCGAACAGGTGCGTCGCGCCGTCCAGCACGAACGACGCGCCGACGCGGCGCAGCCCGCCCCAGTCCGGGGCGATGCGCCGCGGGTGGCCCGGGTCGACCGCGGCGTAGTCGGAGCCGGAGTACCGCAGGTACCGGTCGCCGCTGAACAGGTAGGTCATCCCGTCGAGGCCGACGAACGCGGAGTCGACCACGCCGTCGGCCAGCGTCGGCGCCAGCACGCCCCAGCGCCCCGCGGTCGGGCCCGGTCGGACCGGCGCACCGGTCCCGCCCGGCTCCAACGCGACCGTCCGGCCGTCCTTGAACAGGTGCACCACCCCGGACGGCTCGGCGAAGGCCGCGTCCAGCGCGCCGTCGAACCCGACCGGCACACCGGGCAGGTGGGACTCGATCGCGCGTGGGTAGCCCTCGTCGACCAGCACGCCGTCGTTCTCGATGCTGTCCGAGTAGCGCACCACCTGGTTGCCCGAGAACAGCACGACCGACGACGCCTCGGCGTAGGCCGCGTCGACCCGGCCGGTGTCGGCCAGGGCGTTGCGCACCCGGCCCCAGACCTCGGCGGTCGGGCGCTCGCCGAGCACGTCGCCGACCGCCAGGCAGCGATCGCCCGAGAACAGGTGGGTCGTGCCGTCGCGGTCCTGGAACGACGCGTCGACCGCGGTCCGGAACCGCTCCGGCAGCGGCGTGTGCCGCCCCTCCCCCTCCCACCACTCGCCGATCGCGCGCGGGTAGCCCTCGTCCACGAAGGCGAGGTCGGGGCCGGAGTAGCGCACGTACTGGTCACCCCGGAACAGGTAGGTCCGGCCTTCGTCGTCCACGAAGGCGCTGTCGATCCGGGCCGGTTCGGCGTCGAAGGCGTTGCGGACCGCGCCCCAGACCTGCGGGCGGCGGTCCCAGTGCCCGGCGCCGGGCGCGCGGGTGAAGGTGTGCGACCCGGCGGCGTCGTGCCCGACGAGCCATTCCGTGCCCTGCGCGTCGGTGAACGCGGCGTCCACGCCGAGGAGTCCGGCGAACCGGGGTGACAGCTCCGCGAGCGGCGCGGACGGCCCGGTCGGGGTGTCGGCGCCCTGCGGGTAGGTCCACCACGCCGCGCCGTGGAACAGGTAGCGGTTGCCGTCGGCGGACTCCAGCAGGGCGTCGACGCGGTCGACGCCCGCCGGCAGCACCAGCGGCTCGGGGAACTTGCCCGCCAGGTCCTGGTCGTGGAAGGCGACGCCGATCCCGGTCGGGTCGAGCCCCAGCCGGGCGGCCAGCAGGGCGAACCGCCGGATCCGGTGGTAGGCGCGGCGGCCGGCCGAGCCCGCCGCGGGCAGCACGTCGAACGCCTCGGCCACGCTGCCGCAGACCCCCGCGCACAGGGCCTCGACCGTGGCCGCGCGGTGCCCGGTCGCGTCCGCCAGCACCCCCAGCAGCGCGTCGCGCTGCACGCCGGCCCGGGCGGTGAGGGCCGCGGTGACCTCCTCGACGCCCGCGAGCAGTTCGCGGGCGGCGGTGTGCAGCAGGGCGAAGACGTCGGCCGCGTAGTCCTCCAGGCCGGGCAGGGTGTAGCCGAGGGCGTTGGACGGCGTGGCGAACCAGGCCAGCCGCTCCTCGGGCACCGCGAGGTCGTCGTGGAGGTCGCCGCGGGCGACGAGGACGGCGACCAGCCGGGCGGTCTCGTCGGCGTCGAAGCCCAGCCCGGCGAGGGCGTCGAGGTCGAACCGGTAGGGCCGCTGGTCGGTCAGCACGGTGGCGATCCGGCGGGTGATCGCGGCCAGGTCGCCCGCGGGGAACAGCCGTTCCCAGGGCGAGCCGGCCGGCGACACCACGTTGTCCGGGTCGGCGAAGAAGGCCCGGAGCTCCTCGGGCACCACGTTGTCGTGGAGGTAGGAGCCGGCCAGGGCCTCGGCGACGGCGCGGGCGGCGGCGTGGTCGGCGATCTCGCCGAACCGGTCCGCGTCCACGGTGAGCGCGGCCGTGCGGGCCGCGGCGAGCTGCCCCTGGACGGCGCGCAGGACGGCCGCGCGGTGCGGGTGGAACGTCACGGCGAGGCCGAACCCGTCGAGGGTCAGCCGGGCCAGCGCCGCGGGGTCGACGTAGTTGTCGTCGCCGTCGACGTAGCCGTTGAACCGCAGGCTCTCCAGCAGGTCGGCCCGTTGCCGCGCGGTGAGCGCGATGTCGGCGAAGACCTCCGGGTCGACCGGGACCGGCTCGGTCCGCGCGCGGTCGGCGAGGTCGCGCAGCAGGTCGAACACGTCCGCCGCGACGGCGTCGAGGGGCACGTCGACCGCGAACCCGGCGGCGTTCCCCCGGTCGGCGAAGAACTCCGGCGCGCGGACTTCGCCGGACGGGTCGAGGTGGCCGAGCACGACCAGGTTGTCGTACAGCTCGGCCCGCTGCTCGTCGGTGAGCCCGCCCAGCGTCGTGAGGTCCGAGGGGTAGAGGGCCGCCGGGTCGGCCGCGCAGCACTCGGCGACGAGGGCGAACAGCGGCTCCCGGACCGCGGAGAAGTCGGTCGTGAGCCGGAACCGCGCGGCCGTCGTCGGCAGCCGCTCGGGCAGCAGCGTCCCGGACGGGTCCAGCAGGCCGGTGAGCACGAGGTTGGTGAAGACCTTGCCGGCCAACGGCGCGGCGAGCCCGAGCCCGCGGAAGTCCTCCTCGGTGATCGCCGCCAGGTCGGTCACCGCGTCGTACGCGGCCGTCCCGACCAGGGCGGGGTCGAGCCGCAGCACGCGGTGGTCCCGGGCGACGACCCCGTCGGACTGGACGAGCACGTCGTGCAGGACCTGGGCGGCGCGCTGCCCGAACCGCTCGGACACGAACAGGTCGGGGGTCAGGCCGACCTCGTCCAGCGCGTCGTGCAACCGGGCGCGGACCGCGTCCCAGTCCTCGTCGACCTCACCCGGCGCCGTGCGGCCCAGGACGTCGCGCAGTTCCGCGCCGTCCACGCCGAGCGCCCGCATCCACCGCACCACGCCGAGCAGGAGTTGCGCCAGGCACAGGCCCGAGCCGACGTCACGCGCCTCCAGCAGCGCGTAGGGGTCCGCCGTGGGCGGTTCGGTGTCGAGCAGGCCGCCGAAGGCGCTCGCGCGCACGCTCAGCGGGTCGTTGCCCAGCGCGTCCAGCACGTCGAACAGCTCGGTCGCGGTGACGTCGAGCGCCCGGGTCAGCCGCCCGACCCGGTGCAGCAGGGACAGCGCGTCCAGGCCGATCCCGTCGCGGTCGAACGGGCCGGAGCCGGCCACCGTGCCGGGGTACCGCTGCCGCACGCGCCGGACGGTGGTGACGAGGTCCGCCTCGGACAGGCCGACCGCGCGGCCCACGCGGGCGCGGTACTCCTGGTTGCGCGGCGCGAGGACGTCGCCGGAGGCGCCGAGCACGCGCACGCCGTCCGCCGGCGGGGTCGCGGGACCGGCGATCACCGTGCGCTCGGCGGCGAACGGCTCGTTGAACACCCGCTCGAACAGGTCGCCGTCGAGCGGTCCCGCGAGGGCGGTGACCACGTCGACCGGGAGGTCCAGGGCGCGGTGCAGGTGGACGACGACGGCCAGCACGCGCAGCGCGGCCGGGTCGATCCGGTTGCCGCAGCAGCGGCGGAGCACCACGTCGGTCTCGGGGAGCGTCAGACCGGTCCGGCGCGCCAGCCGCACGAACCTGCCGACCCGTTCGAACCACTCCGGCGGCACGGGCGCGGAGCCGTCGCCCCACACCAGTCGCCGGCCCCCGGGGTCGAGGGCCACCCGCGGCCCGCCCTGGTGGACGAACGCGTCCGCGCCCAGGGTGACCAGGGCGTCGAGTTCGGTGGCGGTCAGCCGCGTGGCGCGGACGAAGGCGGGGACGTCCTCCAGATCGGCGAACGAGCCGTCCACGCCGTAGTAGTTCGCCAGCAGGTCCGCGGGGTCGGTGACGACCGTGGTCACCAGCGCGACGTCGGCGGCGGAAAGACCCAGGAACTCGCGGGCGACGACGTCGCGGTCCGACCGGCGCGCGAACAACTCGTACAGCTCGACCGGGCCGACCCGGAAGTGGCGCAGGTAGCGGCGCACCTTTTCCCGGTCCAGGTCGAACGGGAGGGCGAACGGGAACTTCAGCCGCGTCAATTCCGCGTGCGCGTCCGGGCCCACGACCGCGGCGAGCACCCGGTTCACCACGTCCAGGTACGGTAATTCCGTGTAGGCGTGTTCGCCGTCCAGCGGGATCGTCGCGATGTCCGGCCGCCGGTCCGCGCCGGTGAGCGGGTCGCCGGCGAAGTTGTCGTCGATCAGTTCCAGCAGGTCGGCCAGGTAGGCCGCCGGCGAGTAGACCGAGCGCCCCTCGTCGACCGCGCGGAAGTCGAGCGCCCCGAAGAGCTGCTCGTAGGTCGGCAGGGAATGGTCACGACGCACAGCGGCCCCCAAGGTTGACTACGTCGGCAACGGTGATCGGCCACGACGTCGCGGCCGGGCGGGAATCACCGGGAAGCCGCGCCCGGCCACCGGTTCGATGCGATCCGGGACCACCCGGATTCCGGCGGTGGATCCGCCCGCCTTCGCCACGGGCGGCCGACGCCGGACCACCCGCCCTCCCGGGAATCGTCCGGGAGACGGCAACCCCACCTCCGAACCGGTCATCGCCACTCCCGGACCGGCCGCTACGCGACACCGCGCATCTTCACCCGGATGGCCGCCGGGAATGGGGCGCGGTGAGCGGAATGCGCACCACCGCGCGGCGGGCGACCGAAAGGAACGACCCGGGTCGCCCGAATATCCGAGCACTTCGCTACTGAATGGTCCACATGTTTCCGGTGTCCCGTCACCGGTTCAGGGACGCCGGTCCGCCGTTCCCAAACCGGCGACCACCATGCGGATCAGCATGTCGTAGGTCTCGCCCAGCTCCTCGGGCCGTTGGAACGCGCGCTCCGCTTCGAGCACCGCGAAGCCGTGCACGGCCGCGCGCAGGCACCGGACCGCGTGGACGACGGCGGTGTCGTCCAGGTCGTAGGCGCGCAGGGTGGCCAGCATGACGCCGATCAGCCGCTCCCCGGCCTCCGCGACCCGCGGCTCGGGCGCCTGGCCCAGCGCCGCGTAGCGGTGCGGGTGCGCCAGCACGTAGTCGCGCCAGGCCGTCATGAGCGCGCGGACCGCCTCGTCGGCGGAGCGGCCGAGCACCGCGCTCCCGATCCGCTCCGACAGCTCGTCCATGATCCGCGCGGACATGAGCGCGCGCAGTTCCGCCAGGTTGCGGACGTGCTTGTAGAGCGAGGGCGTCGCCACTCCCGCACGCGAGGCCACCGCGGCCAGGGTCAGGGCGGCGACGCCTTCCTCGTCCACCAGGCGCAACGCCACGTCGACGACCGCGGCGGCGGACAGCGCGGCCCTAGCCACGGGCGCCCGCCCCGAGGAACGCCAGCACCGCCGCAGTGACCTCGGCCGGGAACTGCACGTGCGGGTAGTGGCCCGCTCCCTCGATCACCTCGACCCGGCCCAGGCCCGCCGGCATGGCGGCCACGACGCCCTCGCCCTCGGCGCGGGGGTCGGCCCAGTCGGGGTCCAGCGACCCCTCGACCACCAGCGCGGGGCAGCGCAGGTCGCCGAGCACCGCGCCCGCGTCGGTGGGCGCGGACGTGCCCATCCGGCCGAGCACCGCCATCCGGCCGGGTCGGCGCAGGTCGGCCTCGACCGCGGCGATGTGCTCGGCGATGCCCTCGGGCCGGGCGCCGGGGTAGGCGTGGTCGAGGTAGCGCAGCCACAGCCCGACGCTGCGGAACATCCCCGCGCCCAGCAGCAACGCCATGCCCTTGCGGTAGCGGGCGTTGCGGACCAGGCCGCCGAAGTCCGCCCTCTGCGCCCGGGTGAACGGGCTGATCTGCACGATCGCGGTGACCAGTTCGGGCTCCCGGGCGGCCGCGATGGCGACGGCGCCGCCGGCGAAGGAGTGGCCCACGAGCACGGCCGGACCGCCCAGCCGCCGGACGACGGCGAGCAGGTCCTCCGCCGAGTCGGTCCGGGTGTAGGAGGTCCAGTCGGCGCTGGACTCGCCGTGACCGCGCTGGTCGACGGTGGCGACCCGGTACCCGGCCCCGGCGAGCGTGGCCCCCATGTCCCGGTACGCGGCGCGGTTGTCGCCCATGCCGTGGGCCAGCACGATCAGCGGCCCTTCGCCGATCACGTCGTAGGCGAGCCGTCCGCCGTCGATCTCCAGGAACTCGGTCATGCCCATGCACCCCGCTCGGTTAACGTCTGTAGCCAAAAAGCTAATGCCGTTAGCCTCGGGTGTCAACCCCGCCCGGTGCGCGTCCCCGGCGTCACACCACCGCGTCGGGCGCGAAGTAGTCGCGCAGCAACGTGATCTCGCCGTCGCGCAGGCGGAAGATCTGCACCAGGGACAGCGCCACGGTCCGGCCGGCCACGTCGAACACCGGGTCCACCTCGGCGATGAACACGTCCGGGTCGTCGGTCCGGTGCAGCACGTACCGGGACCTGGCCACGTCGACCGTGCCCGGCGCGCCCGCGGACCGGCGGTAGTAGGCGGCCATGCCGGCGCGGATGGCCTCCCGGCCGACCAGCCGCCTGGGGTGGACGTGCCCCTCGGGGACCAGCGGCGACTCCAGCACGCCGTCCTCGGCGAAGAGGGCGGCGAGCGCGTCGGCGTCCCGGCCCAGCGCGCCGGCCCGGAGGTAGCGGCCGTAGATCTCCTGCGGGTCGATCGCCATGGCGCCTCCGTTCGCGGTCGGTCGCCCCAGTCTCGCGCGCCGCCGGGCGAGTGTTCCCGACGCGGGCGCGACCCTTCGCACGACCGGGTGATCCGCGCCGGTCGGCGGAAGGCGTCGGCCGGCCCGCCGGGGTGGTGGCGGGCCGGCCGAGGAGCGCGGTGGCTAGGGCGTGACGGAGAGGAGGTGTGCCTTGAGGCCCTCGCCGACGCCGGGCTCGGGCGTGCCGTTCCAGTCCTTGATCAGCACCGCGCCCGTGGTGCAGCCCCACGGGTTCCAGGTCCACGCGAGGTAGCCGATGTGGTGCGCGTCGGCCCAGTCCACCACCCGCTGCATGTAGTCGAAGCCGCAGTCGTCCTGGCCGAACTCGCCGAGCACGACCGGGACCTGCTGGGCGAGCGGGGCGATCTGGGCGTCCCAGCACGACTCGGTGGCGCAGGCGTTGAAGCTGTAGGCGTGCCAGGACGCGGCGAGGTTGTTCGCCGGGTCGGTCGGCTTGTGCGCCAACCACTCCCGCATGTCGTTGGCCCACTCCAGGCCGCCCAGCATCAGGACGTTGGTCGCCCCGGTGGACCGGACCGCGTCGACCAGGTCCTGCATGCCGGCGACCTCGTAGGGCAGGCCGGCGCAGGCGCCGCCGTCGCGCCAGCACTGCCAGCCCAGGGTCTTGTCCCAGTCGGCGGCCATCTCCGGGTACGGCTCGTTGAACAGGTCGAAGACGACCGCGTCGTTGCCCTTGAACGCGGACGCGACGCCGGCCCAGAACTGCGGCGAGTACCGCGCGTCCGGCATCGGCTTCTGGCAGGTCGCGTGCTCGTCCTTGCAGTGCCAGTCCGGGCTGTTGGTGTACGCGCCCCAGGTCCAGTGCTGGTCGAGGATCACGTTGATGCCGTTGGCCACCAGCAGGTTGACGTAGTCCTTGACGTTCTGCTGGTAGGTCGCGCCGCCGGGCGAGCCGTTGACGCCCAGCCAGCACTCCTCGTTGAGCGGGATCCGCACCGCGTGGATGTTCCAGGTCTTCATCGCGTCGACCGACGCCTGGTCCACCGGGCCGCCGTCCCACATGCCCTTGCCCTGCACGCAGGCGAACTCGCCGCTGGAGCGGTTCACGCCCAGCAGCCGGTAGGGCGTGCCGTCGGCGGTGACGATCCGGTTCCCGGACACGCGCAGCGCCGGCGCGCGACCGTCACCCGGCGGGGTGGTCGTGGTGGTCGTGGTCGTGGTCGGGTTGACGCCGGTGCACGGTGCCCCGTTCACGGCGAAGTCGGTCGGCTTGGCGTTCCCGCCGCTGTAGGAGAAGTTCGCCCCCGCGCTGACGCTGCCCTTCGCCGGGATGGTGGCGTTCCAGCCCAGGTTGGCGACGGTGACCTTCCTGCCCGACTGGGACCACACGCCGCTCCAGCCGTGCTGGAGCGTCTGGTTCCCGGTGTAGCTGTAGGTCAGCGCCCAGCCGGTGACCGCCGCCGGACCGAGGTTGGCGATGGTCACGGTGGCGCCGAACCCGCTGCCCCAGTCGTTGGTCGCGTAGTCGACCCGGCACGCGAACGCCGGGGCCGCGCTCGCGTCGCTCGCCCACGACCCGCCCGCCGCCATCAGGGCCGTGCTCGCGATGGAGACCACGGCACCCACCGCGGCGAGCGCGGTGCGGCGCTTTCGGACTCTTCCTGACATCGGCACTCCTTTGTGCAGGTGACTTGCGGCCCGCCGCACGTCCCGCGGGTTCGGGCCAGACCACCGCCGAGGGTTACTCAGTTAGCCGAATTAAGTCAATACCCTGGGCAAACGCCGTCCCGGCATGCCGCAGTGCCGCCGATCGGGCAGGGCCATCCGTCGTATTGACCGGTTAATCAGGCGGCCTAATAATGCGGTCGCGCCGACCCGGGCCCGTGTTCGCCGGGCGCGGTCAGACCTCGCCCGCGGGCCCGGCCGGTCCGGCGACGGCGGCGTGCGGCACGGGGCGCGGCTCGTCCCCGGAGCGGCCCCGGGTCAGCTCGTTCCGCAGGACGAGGACCGCTCCGCCGATCGCCGCCGCGTCCGACCCGTTCACCGACGGCACGACCCGCACCGGGTGCGCCCGCCGGGCGAACAACCGCCGGTCCAACTGCTCCTGGATCACCGACTGGTAGATCGAGCCCGCGACCGCGAAGCTCTGCCCGGCCAGCACGACCGCGTCCAGGTCGAACAGCGCCGCCACGGTGACCGCGGCGTGCCCGAGGTAGCGCGCCGACCGCTCGACCAGCTCACGGGCCTCGGCGTCACCGGCGTTCGCCGCCGCCGCGATCCGCGAGAACTCGCTCAGGAAGTCCTCGCCCGCCGGGTCCAGCGCCAGCCGCCGGGCCAGGCCGGGCGTCGCCAACGCCTGCCGGACCACCGCCGAGGGCCCGGCGTAGTTCTCCAGGCACCCGACGTTGCCGCAGGTGCACTCCTCGCCGTGGACGTCGACCGAGATGTGCCCGATCTCCGCGGTGTTCGAGGAGCTGCCCCGGTACACCTCGCCGGCGACCACCACGCCGCCGCCGATCCCGGTGGCCATGTAGATGCAGCCGTAGGTGCTGCGCGGGTCGACCGCGCCCATCCAGTACTCGCCGATGGCGGCCGCCGCGGCGTCGTTGTCCAGCAGCACGGGCAGGCCCAGGACCTCCGAGAGCCGCCGGGCGACGGGGTAGTCGGACCACTCCTCGGTCGGCTGCGGCGTCAACAGCACCCCCGCGCGCCGGTCCTGCGGGCCGTAGCTGACCAGGCCCACCCCGAGCACCTTGTCGCGCTCCACGGCCGCCGTGGTCAGCAGGGCGTCCACCTGGGAGGCCACCAGCGGCAACGCCTGCTCCGGCGACATCGACGCCACGCCCCGGAACGACGTCCGCGCCACCGGGCGGCCGGCCAGGTCGACCACCACGATCACGCACGCGTTGCGCTCCAGCTGGACGCCCACGCCGTACCGGGCGGACGGGTTGAGCTGGACCAACGTGCGCGGCTTGCCACCCGTCGATGCGCCGCGCCCCACCTCGACCACCAGGCCGTCGCCCAGCAGCTCGCGCACGACCTCGGAGATCGTCGCCCCGGTGAGGCCGGTCGCCGCGGCGAGCTCCACCCGGCTGATCGTCCGCGCGGCCCTGATCACGTCCAGCACCAGGCCACGCGTCTTCGGCCGGCTCGCCCAGACCGGGCTCCTCGCCACGGACCCTCCCTCCGCCGCCTTTGCCAGGTTACTTTACTTACGGTTCACCAGGCGTTGAACGGCGGTCACGGTGCTCCGCGGCGACGCCACCGGCGACCGGCGGCTCCCGCTCCGACCTCCTCCCCACACTGCGACCCCGCCACAGCCCCTGCATCGGTGGACACCGGCACCGAGAGGCGCGGCCGAGAGCCTGAGACCCTGGTCCCGATGCCCCGAGCACGCGGCGCGAAGCTCCGAGCCCTGGAGCGGGGCCAGGAACCCGGAGCCCGGACCGGGGACCGGGGGCCGGGGGCCGGGGGCCGGGGGCCGGGGGCCGGGGGCCGGATACTGCCGGGCGTGGCGCGGACGGAAGGCCCACACCCGACAGGTCCCGGTCAGGCGGCGATCGGGCCGAAGATCCAGTTGCCCCGGGCGTCCTCCGCCGAGCTGCGGAAGAACTGCTCGTTGGCGGCGTGCAGCTCGGCGCGGTCCAGCCAGCCGTTGCCGTCCAGGTCGAGCTTGTCGAACGCGGTGTTGCCCGCGTCCTCGGACAGGCGGAAGGCGCTGGCCGCCATGCGCACGTACTCGGTCCTGGTGATCCGGCCGTCGCCGTCGACGTCCATCAGGTCGTAGAAGGCGTCGGCGACCGGCGCGATGTGGGTGCGGTAGCCGTCGTCCGACTCGGTCACGAACCGGTCCATCCCCGAGGAGTACTCGTCGACGTCGACCCGGTCGTCCCCGTCGGTGTCCATCGGACGGGTGACTTCCTCCCACAGGGTGTTGTAGCGCTCCCGGACGCGTTCGCTCTCCGGCGAGCCCGGCGCGTACCCGAACGCGGTGACGAGCCGGTCCGCGGAAGCCGTGTAGTCCATCCTGTCGATGGTGCCGTCGTCATCCACGTCCAGCAGGGCGAAGAGGTGGGCGAGTTTCCGCTTCAGGAGTTCGTTGAGCATGGCGTGCCACTCTTTCTCCCGGGGCATTGATCCGGCGATACTAACGCTGTTGTCCGCGACGGGGCCACAGGAAGGTTGTCGATGGCAGACCACGTGGTAGATGGCGCCAATGGGTTTGTGGCCTCCCATCTGATCGGCGCGCTCGTGGCGCGCGGCGACTCGGTGATCGCGTTGGCGCGCGCCAGCGGGGAAGTGGTCCGGAGAAGGATCTCCGACGCCTTGACCACGCTGCACCTGAACCCGGACCTGGTGGAGAAAGTGCAGGTCAGACCGTTCTCGCTGGCCGAACCGGAGCTGGGAATATCAGGCCCCGATGTATTTTCCGAGCCTTGCACATATTGGCACAGCGCCGCTCTGATCACCTTCTTCCCGCGCCGCGAGGCCGAGTTGCACGCCGTCAACGTGATCGGCTCGGCCAACGTTGTGGCGGCGTTCACCCGGCACGCGAAACCCGGTTCCCGGTACGTCCACGTCAGCACGGCGTACCAACACGGGACCACGCACGGTAGAGCGTTGGAGAAATGGCCCGAATACGGTCACCCGTCCGAGTTCAGAAATGACTACGAACACTCCAAGAGGATGGCCGAGGTAGCACTCTCCCGGACCGGGTTAGCGCAGCGAGGTGACGTGCTTGTCACTCGATTGGGTGTCATGGTCGGCCACTCCGGAACGGGTCGGGCGTTGACCGACCTCGGGCTGTACGACTTCCTCCGGGTGATCGCCCTGTTCGCGAGGCGCACCCCCGGCCGACGCGTCCGCTTCGTCTGCCACCCGAGGGCCGCGCTGCACCTGACCCCGATCGACGGCACCGTGGACCGGCTGCTGGCCCTGGCGGGCGGCCCGCTCGACCGGCCGGTGCGGCACCTCGTGCCGGCGGTCGCGGTGCCGGTGCCGGACCTGTTCGCCGCGATCTCCGCGCACCTGCCCGTCGAACTGGTCGCCGTCACCGCCGCGGAGGTCGAGGCCGAGCCGTTCGACAGGTTCGAGGCGATCGTCAACATGCGCTGCAAGTTCACCTCCCCCTACCTGCGCTACGAGTACGGGTTCGAGTCCCGCGCGGACGCCGAGCCGCCGCCCGTCACGCCCCGGATCCTCGACCTGCTCATCTCCTGGTACGTCCGCGAGGGGCTGCCCGAATGACGGACTTCGTCACCGGCTTCCGCGCGCGCCCGCGCCCCGACCGGACGGTCGCCTACCTCCCCGACGGCGGTCCGGCGGTCGTGGCGACCCACCTCGAACTCGACCGCCGGGCCAGGGCCGTGGCGTCCTGGCTGGCCGGGTCCGGGATGGCGGGCGAACCGGTGCTGCTGCTCTACCCCGCCGGGCTGGCCTTCCTCGTCGCGTTCCTGGGCTGCCTGTACGCGGGCGCGGTGGCGGTGCCCGCGCCGCTGCCCCTGTCCGGTTCGTCGCGGGTGGACCGGGTGGACCTGCTGCTGGAGGACTCCGGCGCACGCCTGGTGCTCACCGACGAGGCGCACGTGGCCGCGCTGGCCGACCTGTCGGCGCGGACCTTCGACGCGACGGCGCCCCCCGACTCCTGGCGACCGCCGGACGTGGATCCCCGCGCCGTCGCCTACCTCCAGTACACCTCCGGGTCGACCAGCCGGCCGCGCGGCGTCGAGGTCACGCACGGGGGCCTGACGCACAACCTGGAGGTGTTCCGGAGGATCAGCGGCGACGTCCCCGTCCGGCGGATCGGCGGCTGGCTGCCGCACCACCACGACATGGGGCTCGTCGGTCTGCAGTTGCAGGCCCTGCACGCGGGGGCGGACCTGGTCCTGCTCTCGCCGGAGTCCGTGGTCGCCCGGCCGATCCGCTGGTTGCGCGCCATCAGCGACCACCGGGTGGACTGGACGGTGGCCCCGGACTTCGGTTACGCGTGGGCGACGCGCCGGATCCGCGACGACGAACTCGCCGGGCTGGACCTGTCGTGCCTGACGATGGCGGTCAGCGGCGCCGAGCCGATCCGGATCTCCACGCTGGACGCGTTCGTCGACAGGTTCGCGCCGGTCGGGTTCCGGCGCACCGCGCTGAACCCGGGGTACGGGCTCGCCGAGTCCACGCTGGTGGTCACCTGCACGGCGCGCGGCCGCGGCCCGACCGTCCGCACGTTCACCGCGGCGTCGCTGGCCGCCGGCCGGGTCGTGCCCACGCCGGACGCCGCCGGCGTGCCCCTGGTCGGGTGCGGCGAGCCGGGCGACATGGACGTCCGCATCGCCGACCCGGTGACGGGCGCGGCCCTGGACGACGGCGTGATCGGCGAGATCACGGTGGCCGGGCCGAGCCTGGCCGCGGGCTACCACGGCGATCCGGCCGCGACGCGCGCCACCTTCGTCGCCGGCCCGGACGGCCGCCGGCTGCGGACCGGCGACCTGGGGTTCCTCCTCGACGGCCAGCTGTACGTCACCGGGCGGCTGAAGGAGCTGATCATCGTCCGCGGCCGGAACCTGTACCCGCACGACATCGAGTTCGCGGCGCGGGAGGCGCACCCGGACGCGGGCACGGGCGCGGCCTTCGGCGTGCGCGACGCCGACGCGGGCGAGCACGTGGTGCTGGTGCAGGAGGTGCGCCGGGCCTCGCGGGCCGATCCGCGCGAGTTCGCCGACACCGTGCTCGACGTGGTGACCCGGCAGGTCGGCGTGTCCGTGAGCATCGTGGTCGTGCGGCCGGGCACGGTCCGCCGCACCACGAGCGGCAAGGTGCGCCGGGGGCACATGCGGGACCTGTTCCTCGGTGGCGGTCTGCCGGCGCTGCACAGCGTGCTGTCGCCCGCGGTCGCCGCCGTCGTCGCCGACCGGGAGGGGAAGCGTGTCTGACGAGGCGTTGAGGGCGTGGTTGGTGGACACGGTGGCGGGCTACCTCGGGTTGCCCCCGTCGCGGGTCGACGCGGACGTGGCGCTGCGGTCGCTGGGCTTCGACTCCGTGCACGCCATGGGGCTGTGCGTGGACATCGAGGAGCGCTGGGGGATCCTCGTGGACCCCACGCTGGCGTGGGACTTCCCGACCGTCGACGCGATCGTGGCCCACCTGCGCGGTGAGATCGACCGGGCGTGAACCGGGGCGCGGCGCGTTTCCCCGAAATGCGCCGGGACCCCCAACCGCGCCTTGTCGGAATCTTTCTTCCGGCGGTTACGTGGGTGAAGCGGAATTGGGTGCCGCGACCCGGCCGGCTCCCGAAGGTTGAGGTGTTCACGCAGGTGAACGCCCCGGTCCGTTCATCACCGTGAATCTTGTTGCTTGTTTCGCAAGCCTGCGCAATGCTCGCTGGGAGCGCTCCCAGACAGCGGCGTCACCGGTGGTTTTCGCCGTTGTCGCGCGATCGGTGCCGTCGGGGATCGCTGTGGGTCAGTCCTGCTCGCAAGGAGGCGACGCATGAGTCTGCGCATGGACAAGCGCACGAAAAGCCGGACCGCCGGTGTGGCCGCGGCCGTGTCGGTGGCGGCCCTGACCGCCGGCCTGGTGGTGGCGGCCGGTTCCGCCGCCAACGCGGCCGCCGGGTGCCGGGTCGAGTACACGGTGACCAGCCAGTGGCAGGGCGGTTTCGGGGCCAACGTCACCGTGACGAACCTGGGCGACGCCCTGTCGGGGTGGACGCTGGAGTGGTCGTTCCCGGCCGGGCAGCGGGTGACGCAGCTGTGGGGCGGCGAGTTCTCGCAGTCCGGCAGCGCGGTGACGGTGCGCAACGCGAGCTACAACGGCTCGCTGGCCACGGGCGCGTCGGTCACGCCCGGCTTCAACGGCTCGTGGTCCGGCTCCAACCCCTCGCCCACGTCGTTCAAGCTCAACGGCGTGACGTGCACCGGGCACACCACCGGCACCTCCGCGTCCACCTCGACGTCCACGTCCACCTCGACGTCGACCACGACCACGACCACGACCACCACGACTTCCACGACGACCACCACCACGACGACCTCGAACCCGCCCGCGGGCGTCGCGACCGGGTACGCGTCGCAGAACGGCGGGACCACCGGCGGTCAGGGCGGGGCGACGGTCCGGGCCACCACCGGCACCCAGATCCACCAGGCCCTGTGCAGCCGGGCTAGCAGCTCGACGCCGATCACCATCCAGGTCGAGGGCACCATCAACCACGGCAACACCGCCAAGGTCTCGGGCAGCAGTTGCGAGACCGCGGCCGGTGTCATCGAGCTGAAGCGGATCAGCAACGTCACGATCATCGGCGTCGGAGCCGGGGCGGTGTTCGACCAGATCGGCATCCACATCCGCGAGTCCCGCAACATCATCATCCGCAACGTCACCATCCAGAACGTCAAGAAGTCCGGCTCCCCCACGTCCAACGGCGGCGACGCCATCGGCATGGAGAGCGGTGTGCGCAACATCTGGGTGGACCACGTCAACCTGCTCGCGTCGGGCGGCGAGTCCGAGGGCTACGACGGCCTGTTCGACATGAAGGACGACACGCAGTACGTGACCCTGTCCTACAGCACGCTGCGCAACTCCGGTCGCGGCGGGCTGATCGGGTCCAGCGAGAGCGACCGCTCCAACGGCTTCGTCACGTTCCACCACAACCTGTACCAGAACATCGACTCCCGCACCCCCCTGCTGCGGGGCGGGATCGCGCACATCTACAACAACCACTACGTGAGCCTCAACGAATCCGGCATCAACTCCCGCGCCGGGGCGAAGGCGAAGGTGGACAACAACTACTTCAAGAACTCCAAGGACGTCCTCGGCACGTTCTACACCGACGAGGCCGGGTACTGGCAGGTCGGCGGGAACATCTTCGACAACGTGACCTGGTCGCCCCGCGACAGCGAGACCAACCCCGCCGGTCCGGACGTCAAGTCCACCACCACGGTGAGCATCCCCTACGGCTACACCCTGGACCGGACCGAGTGCGTGCCCGACATCGTGAGCCGCACGGCGGGCGCCAACAACGGCTTGAAGGAGTCGAACGGCGCCTGCTGACCCCGGACCCGTGCGGCGGCTGTCGGGCAACGACGCCCGGCGGCCGCCGCACGGCCCTGTCGGCGGGTCGTGCCGGGGCCGCCGGGGGAAGTACGGTGGTCGCCGCCGGCTCGACCGACCGGCGCCGCGGAGCACGTCGCCGGAGGCAGCCCATGACCGACGCGGTCGCGTCGCGGACGTCCGAACTCGTGGTGGACGACGGCACCCGGATCGCCTTCCACCTCTGGGAGCCCGACGCGGGCGTGGAGCCGCACCCCGTGCCGGTCGTGCTGCAGCACGGTTTCTCCGCCCACACCCTCGTCGAGTGGGAGGCCGGCGGCGTGGTCGCGGCGCTCACCGGGGTCGGGCGCAGGGTGGTCGGGATCGACGCGCGCGGGCACGGGTCGTCCGGGAAGTCGGCGGACCCCGCGCGGTACGGCGAGCCGCGGATGGCGCGTGACCTGCGGGCGGTCGTCGGCGCGCTCGGGGCCGAGGCGGTGGACGTCGTCGGTTACTCGATGGGTGCGGTGATCGCCCTGCTCACGGCGGCCGAGGAGCCCGCGGTGCGCAGGCTGGTGGTCGGCGGGGTCGGCGCCGGGGTGGTCGAGGTCGGCGGTGTGGACACCCGCGTGCTGCCCAACGACGTCCTGGCCGACGCGTTCCTCGCCGACGAACCCGGTCCCCTGCCGCCCGAGGTCGCGGGCATGGTCGCGTTCGCCCGGGCGGTGGGGGCCGACTTCCCCTCCCTGGCCGCGCAGGCCCGCGCCGCGCACCAGGGCGGCATCGACCTCGCCGCGATCACGGCCCCGACGCTGGTGATCGTCGGCGACGACGACTCGTTCGCCCGGCGTCCCCACGTGCTGGTCGACGCCATCCCCGACGCGCGGCTCCACGTGGTGAGGGGTGATCACGGCACGACGGTGGGCGGTCCGGGGTTCCGGACGGCCGTGGTGGACTTCCTCCGCTGAGCCTCGATGTTAGCGCTCACGATCGCGTGGTACCCGACCGACGGCCTTGTCGACCGCGAACGCCGTGCGCTACGGTGCCTCTGGGAACGCTCCCAGTCGAACCGACCCGGCGACCACCACGCACCCTGCTCGCAAGGAGGCGAAGCATGGTTCCACGTGCGCAAACCAGCCCTGGGTCGGTCCCGTTCCGCGTGAGACCCGGCCAGGTCCCCTCCGCGACCGCTGTCCGGCGCGTCTAGGAACACTTCCGCTCGACCCCCTTCGGTGCACGTCGACCGCCATCGACGCGGCATTCCGCCGCCTCCCTTTGTTAGCGATAACAAGGCGATTGGCCTTGCGTCCCGTGAGAGGAAGACCATGCGAGATCCCCTCGCGAGCAGGAAGAACGCCGTCCGCCGACCGCGACGCCGAGCGGTCTGGGTGGTGGCGCTGTCGGTGCTCGGCGCCGTGCTCCCGGTCCCCGCGGCGTCGGCCGCCACCGTGGACACCGGCGCCTCGTACGTGCTGGTCAACCGCGCCAGCGGCAAGGTGCTGGACGTGTACGGGCGCAGCACCGCGAACAACGCCCGGATCTCCCAGTACAGCCGCAACGACGGCGCCTGGCAGCAGTGGCAGTTCGTCGACTCCGGCGGCGGCTACTACCGGATCAGGTCCCGGCACAGCGGCAAGGTGCTGAGCTTCCCGTCCACCGCCGACGGCGCCGGCCTCGTGCAGACGACCGACGCGAACCTCGCCGGCCAGCAGTTCCGGTTGGCCGACTCCGCCGGCGGCTACGTGCGCCTGCTCAACCGGGCGAGCGGCAAGGCCGTGGACGTGCTGAACTCCTCCACCGCCGACGGCGCGCGGCTCGTCCAGCTCCCCGACACGGGCGCCGCCAACCAGCAGTGGCAGCTCGTCCGGCTCGGCGCGGACACCACGCCGCCGACCGCGCCCGCGAACCCCCGCACGTCGAACCTGACCTGCACCGGGGTGACGTTCTCGTGGTCGGCGTCCACGGACGACGTCGCGGTGGCCTTCTACGACGTCTACCACGACGGGCAGCTCATGACCTCGGTGCCGGGCACGGCGCTGTCGGCGGACCTCACCGTCAGCCCCGGCGCGACCTGGGGCCTGTACGTCAACGCCCGCGACGCCGCCGGCAACGTGTCCCAGGCCAGCCCCACGGTCACGATCACCGTGCCGCAGTGCCAGGCCGACACCACGCCGCCCAGCACGCCCACCGGCGTGACCGCGACCGCGTCGGGCACCTCGGTCACGGTCCGCTGGTCGCCCGCCACCGACAACGTCGGCGTCACCGGCTACGAGGTCCTGCGCGACGGCGTCCAGGTCGGCTCGACCAGCGGCGCGACCACGACGTCGTTCACCGACAGCGGCCTGGCCGCCAACACGCGCTACGAGTACCGGGTGCGGGCGCGCGACGCGCAGGCCAACCGCTCGACGCCGAGCGCGGCGGTCGCGGTCACCACCGGCGCCGCCTGCGCCACGGCGCTGTGCGCGGTCACCAGGGTCACCACCGAGACCGACCTGCCCTGGGGCCTGACCACCCTGCCCGACGGGCAGGTGCTGTTCGGCCGCCGCGACACCTTCGAACTGGTCCGCCTCGACCCCGCCACCGGCGCGAAGACGGTCGTCGGCCGCGTGCCGAACGCGGCCGGGACCGACGGCGAGGGCGGGGTGCTGGGCATCGCCGTGGCCTCCGACTTCACCGCGGACCCGTGGGTGTACGTCATGCACACCACGTCCACCGACAACCGGGTGGTGCGCATCCGCTACACCGACGGCGCGCTCGCGGGCTCGCCGCAGGTGCTGCTGACCGGCATCCCCCGCAACAAGTACCACAACGGCGGGCGGCTGCGGTTCGGGCCGGACGGCAAGCTCTACATCGCCACCGGCGACGGGCAGAACGGCGAGTGGGCCCAGGACCGCGCCAACCTCGCCGGCAAGGTCCTGCGCATCAACCGCGACGGCAGCGTCCCGTCGGACAACCCCTTCGGCACGCCGGTGTGGAGCTACGGCCACCGCAACCCGCAGGGCCTGGCCTTCGACTCGCAGGGCCGGTTGTGGGAGCAGGAGTTCGGCAACTCGGTCATGGACGAGACGAACCTGATCGTCCGCGGCGGCAACTACGGCTGGCCCGCCTGCGAGGGCACGACCGGCAGCTGCGACCAGCCCGGCTTCGTCGCGCCCAAGCGCACCTACCCCGTGGCCGACGCCTCGTGCAGCGGCATCGCCGTGGTCCGGGACGCGCTCTACATCGCCTGCCTGCGCGGCGCGCGGCTGTACCGGGCCGACATCTCCGGCGACAGCCTGACCAACGTCCAGCAGTACCTCACCGGCTCCTACGGGCGGCTGCGCACCGTCGAGCCCTCGGCCGACGGCCACCTGTGGCTCACCACCAGCACCCGCGGCGACAAGGACAGCATCCCCAACAACAGCAACGAAAGCATCCTGAAGGTCGAACTCGGGCGATGAACCCGGCCGCCACCACGAAAGGGAGTCTCCCCATGACTCACCGCACGACACCGCGCCGCCACCGCACGCGGACGCTCGCCGCGGCGGCCGTCGCCCTCGCGGGCGTGGTCGTCCCCGCCGCGCCGGCCGCGTCCGCCCCGGCGGCGACCGCCTGGCCGTGCACGCCCGGCGCGGTCTACGGCCAACCGTTGCCGGCGAGGTCGGTGACGGCCCAGCTCGTCCGGGGCGGGTTCAGCTTCCTCGAAGGTCCCACCTGGGACCAGCGGACCGGCACGCTGTTCCTGTCGAACATGCAGAACCCCACCGGTCCCCAGGGCGTGCAACCGTCCTCGGTGCTCCGGTTCACGCCGCCGTCCACGGTCGAGACGTTCATCGCCGACTCCGGCAGCAACGGCCTCGCGATCACGCCCGACGGCGCCCGGCTGCTCGCCGCCACCCACGACAACCGCACCGTCTCCTCCTACACCCTGGCCGACCGCGCGCGCACCACCGTCGCGGCGAACTACCAGGGCCGCGCGTTCAACTCCCCCAACGACCTGACCATCGGCCAGGACGGCACCGTCTACTTCACCGACCCCAACTTCCAGCGCGGCAACCGCGCCGACGAGCAGGGCGGCCGGACCAGCGTCTTCCGCGTGCGCAACGGCGTGGTGAGCCTCGTCGACGACACGCTGTCGCAGCCCAACGGCGTCGTCCTGTCCCCCGACGGCCGGACGCTCTACGTCGGCGGCAGCAACTCGATCGTGAAGTACGCGGTCGCCGCGGACGGCTCCACCGGCAGCCGCACCACGTTCGCGAGCATCCGGACGCCCGACGGCGCGACCATCGACTGCGCGGGCAACCTGTACTGGGCGTCGTACGAGGAAGGGCTCGTGCGGGTCTTCTCGCCGTCCGGGGCGCTGCTGGGCACGATCTCGGCGGGCCGCAACACCACCAACGCGGCGTTCGGCGGTCCGGACGGTCGGACGCTCTACATCACCTCCGGCGTCCCCGGCTCGTTCGGCCTCTACCAGGTGCGCCTCAACGTGCCGGGTAACCCGTACTGAGGACCCGACCCGGGGCCGGTGAGCGCGTGCGGGCGGATCGGGATCCGCCGAGTGCCACGCCCCGGGTCGTCGTGCGGGGAGGCGGTGTGCCGCGCGTCGTCGCGGCGCACCGCCTTCGGCGAACCGCGGGCGGTCACGCGCACGCGCGCACGGCGGTCCGGTCACCCTCGCCCGCGATCACCCGCCCCGCCCCGCACTCACCCGACGGTCCGGCCGATCCGCGCGAGGCTCGCGCTGACCAGCCGCGCGGCGTGCCGCACCGCCGGCACCATGGCCGGCACGCGGCGCCGGTCGAGCACCGAGGCGGAGACCGCCCCGACGACCTCTCCCCGACCCGAGTACACGGCGGCGCTCACCCCGGCCACGTCCTGCGAGCACGTCGACTCGTAGGTGCGAAGGACTCCGTCCTCGTCCCGTGCCAGCCGGAACAGTTGTCGCCACGCGCCTTCCGCCGGGAACCTCACCCCGGCGCGCAGCGGCAGCACGTCGTGCGCCTCGCCGTGGCAGGCCCCGACGATGAAGGTGCACTCGCCGTCCGGCACCGCCACGACCACCGACGCCCCGGAGACGGCGGCCGCCAACTGCCGCATCGGGTGCAGCGCCACCGAGCGCAGGTCCGCGCCCAGCCGCCACCCGGACCCGAGCCGGAACATCGCCACCCCCGTCCGGTACCGGCCGTCCCGGCGCTCCACCGCCCCCAGCCGGACGAGCTGGTCCAGCAGCCGGTGGACGGTGGTCTTCGGCAACCCCGTCCGGGCCGCCAACTCGCTCAGCCCGGACTCCCCGGCGTCGATCAGCTCTTCGAGCACCGAGAACGCGCCTTCGAGCACCCCTCTTCCCATGCCGCCCCCTGTTGATCGGTCGGCAATCCCCGACCGCAGTCCGCTGAACGGACCGAATCCTGTTTTCCGGCGTTCCGCCGACGCACTCTTCCGTGGCCGAAGACCTACGGCGTGATTACACCAGGAGGACTTCACCATGCAATTCACACGATTGAGTGGACTGTTCGCTGCGGCGCTCGCCGCTGCCGCGGTCTTCACCGGCACGGCGGCGGGACAGCCCACCGGAACCACGACCGACGGGGCGACCGCGAAGGCCTACGCGAGCGCCTCGGACGGCTTCGAGGGCGACCCGTGGTCCCGGTGGGAGCGCTTCACCAGCGGTGATGCCGCCGCCGACGTCAACTACGGCCAGGGCCTCGCTCACAACGGCGCCAACAACGGCTGGCTGTGGGCCGCCCACGGCTGGGCGGCGGAGCGGTACGGCGTCACCATCGACACCTGGCCGCGGGGCAACTGCACGGCGAGCATCTGGGCGGAGCCGGTCGACGGCGGCGCGCAGGTAGAACTCCAGATCTGGGATCCCAACGGCTGGCGCCTGGTGGCCACGACCGCACCCTGGCTCGCCGGCGACGGCTACCAGCGCATCGTCACGTCCGGGATCAACCTGAACGGCGTGAACAAGGTGTTCGTGCAGGCCATTTTCGGGAACGACACGGGAGCCGGGAAGTTCATCAGGCTCGACGACGTGGCCCTGGAATGCCGATGACCACCGCATCCGCCGGGTGACTGCCGACAAGGCGTGAGCGACGCGCGACCGGTGGCGGCGAACACCGCGCTGCCACCGGTCGCGTGCGACAACTCCCTCCAAATGACCGCACAGCGCACCCGGCCACCCATTTCCGGATCGCCGCCGTTCCACGCATTCGGAATACCGCACTCCCGGCCGGGAAGTCCCGGTTCGAATGACAGCCGACGAACGGCGGACGTCGGGCATCGGCCACTCGGCCCACGAACCCGACCCTCCACAGGCCGCCGACCTGTGAGGAGTGCAATCTACACGAGGTATCGGGCACTTCGCCGCACGTACCGCGCGATTACCCCGAGCACACCCGGTGGGCGTCCGAACAGGGGCACCCGTTCGAACCGATCGCATTCGCCCGAACGACCGGCGCGATTCCTTTCTCGAATCCTTGGAATAGGGTTCGGGGCTCTTGTCGGTCTCCGATCAATCCGCTTAGGGTCGCGGCTGCAATGCCCCACTCCGAACTGAACGAGGGAGGACGCCATGGACTTGACTTTCGACGTCGAGGACCTGGTCCTGGACGAACTGGCCGTGACGACCATCGCCGACGCGACGTTCACGGACGGCGAACCCGCGGTGGCGAGCGTGTCGTGCTCGTGCTGCTCCCACACCCGGCCGCACATCGACACCAAGAAGTAGTCGGTCCGGCCGGTTGAGGCGCGGGCCACCACGGGTCGTGGCGGCACGCCGGTGTTCCACGTCGGGGGCGTCGGTTCCGACGCCCCCGACCGTCCGCAGGGGGAGCGCGTGTGGCCGATGTGATCACCACCGAGTTGGCGTCGCACGTGTTGGTGCGCGTGGCGGCGTTGCCCTACCCGGGATCTCCGGCGGGCGCGGCGGCTTTCCGTGCGGCGATGACGGCCGCGGTCGCAGCGCATTCCCGTGTTCGGGGGCTCGCGGCGGAGGTGACCGACGCGTTGCACGACAGCGCCGGTGGTCACGGTGCCGACTTCCACCGCCGGGTGGTGTTGCCGCTGCGGCGGGATGTGCACAACGACCGTGCTCCCCGTCCCGCGTTGCTGGCCGAGTTGGGTGACCTGCCGGTGCGGGTGCCGTCGGTGGCGCGGTGGTTGGCCGAACGTGCGGCGCTGGACGTGGCGATCGGGGCGGTGGCGGTGGCGTGGCCGGGTGCGTTGGCGGCCGAGCGCGCGGTGTTGGCGGGGTTGTGCGGCGAGGAGTCGGTGCGGTTGGCCGGGGTGGTGACCGGTGCCGATCTGTTGCACGGGCTGGGGCGGACGGCGGTGGCGGGTGGTGTGCCGGATCGTCGGGCGCGCAAGGTGGAGGCGACGGTGCTGCGGTATGCGTTGCGGGCCACGTCGAAGACGAGTCCGTTGTCGTGGTACACGCACGTGGGCTGGGGATCGTGGGGTGACGAGCCGTGGCCCGAAGCGGAACCGGTGGCGCACACGGAGGTGAACCGGCTGTTGCTGGCGCGGTTGGTGGGCGCGTTCCGCGACCGGCCGCACCGGCTCGCGCCCGGCCTGCGCGAGCACGACGGCCGGGTGGTGTTCCGCCGCGACACCCTGGTCGACGCCGGGCCGGACGCCCCGCCGTCACGGGTCGACGTCACGCGCGAGGAGCAGGTCGACGTGGCGGCCACGGGGCCGTTGCGGTTCCTGGTGGCCGTGGCGCGGGACGCCGGACCCGACGGCGTCGTGCCCGCCGCGCTGGTCGAAGCGCTGGCGGCCAGGCTCACCACGCCGGACCCGGACTCCGCCGCCCGTGCCTACGTCGACCGGAT
>NZ_JBSGBG010000045.1:0-74054 GCF_053601135.1 Actinosynnema sp. NPDC004786
GCCTCGACGCCATCGCGGACAAGCTGCCGTGGATGGCGCTGCTGCTGGTGGGCGCGACGTTCGTGCTGATGTTCCTGGCGTTCGGCCTCGACGTGCCGTCCGCCCGCGCCGAGCTGGCCGCCTCGGGCCACTCCCGCGCGCCGGTCGCGCGCGGCGGGCACCTGGACGACGTGGTGGGCGTGGTGCACCTGCGCGACCTGCTGCGCGACGACGCCCGGCTGGTCGACGTGGCCCGGCCGCCGGTGGTGTTCCCGGACTCGGTGCGGGTGTCCGACGCGCTGCGCCGGTTCAAGGCCGAACGCGAGCAACTCGGGCTGGTGGTGGACGAGCACGGCGCGGTCGACGGCATCGTCACGCTGGAGGACCTGCTGGAGGAGGTCGTCGGCGAGATCCTGGACGAGACCGACCGGGACGTGATGGCGGTGCGCAACGGCGCGGACGGCTCGCTCGTGCTGCCCGGCACGTTCCCCGTGCACGACCTGGCCGACCTCGGGGTCGAGCTGCCCGACGCGCCGGAGGGCGACTACACCACCATCGCGGGCCTGGTGCTGGTGCTGCTCGGCCGGATCCCCGAGGCGCCGGGCGACGAGGTGGCCCTGGCCGACTGGACGATCAAGGTGCTGAAGGTCGAGCACCACGCCATCACGTCCGTGCGCATGCGGAAGCGGTGAGGCGCGGGGCCGGGCGGCGGGTCGGCCGCCCGGCCCGGCGGTCAGCGGCCGGCGGCGGCGACCCACGCCTCCAGGCCGGCGGCGTCGCCCGGCAACGCGGACGAGAGCACCCGGTTGCCCCCGGGCGTGACCACGACGTTCTCCTCCAGCCGCACGCCGATGCCCCGCAGCTCCGGCGGCACGGTCTCGTCGTTGGGGTGGAAGTACAGGCCCGGCTCCACGGCCAGCGCCATGCCGACCTCCAGCGTGCCGTCGTGGTAGGCCTCGGCGCGGGAGTTCGCGCAGTCGTGCACGTCGAGCCCCACGAAGTGGCCCACGCCGCAGGCGATGTAGCGGCGGTGGTGCTGGCCGTCCGGGTCCAGCGACTCCTCGACCGACACCGGCAGCAGGCCCCAGTCGTGCAGGCCCTCGGCGAGCACCCGCATCGCCTCCCGGTGGAAGTCCCGGTACTCCGCGCCGGGCCGCACGGCCGCCAGCGCCGCCGCCGACGCCCGCTCGATCAGCTCGTGCACCTGCCGCTGCGCCGGCGTGTAGGAGCCCGACACCGGCAGCGTGCGGGTGATGTCGGCGGTGTAGAGGGTGTCCAGCTCGACGCCCGCGTCCAGCAGCAGCACGGCGTCCTCGGGCACCGGCCCGTCGTTGCGGACCCAGTGCAGCACCGGCGCGTGCGGCCCGGCGGCCACGATCGAGGCGTAACCCGGCCCGTTGCCGGCCGTGCGGGCGCGCCGGTCGAACGTGCCCTGCAACCACCGCTCGCCGCCGCCCTTGACGGCGGCCCCCAGCTCGGCGGCGACGTCGGCGAACCCGAGCACGGTCGCGTCCACGGCGGCCTGGAGCTGGTCCAGCTCCCAGTCGTCCTTGACCCGGCGCAGCTCGGCCAGCACGGTCCGCAGCTCGGCGGTGTGGTCGGGGCCCGCCAGCGCGTCCAGCAGCGGGTCGACGCCGGAGGTCGCGTGCACGGCGGGCAGCCTGCCGCGCAGCGCCGACGGCAGCTCGTGCAGCGGCCGGCAGCGCAGGCCCAGCGCCTCCGTCCACTCGGCCAGGCCCGGCACCGGGCCGATCCACAGCTCGCCGTCGCGGGCGTTGGCGAAGAAGTCCGGCTCGTCCGGACCGGCGGGCGGCCGCAGGTACAGCTCCGCGTCGTGGCCGCCGGCGACGGGGTGCATGACCAGCACCGCGCCCTCCGCGGAGCAGCCCGTCAGCCACGAGAAGTCGCTGTCGGGCCGGAAGCCGTAGTCGGTGTCGTTGGACCGCACGGGCGCCCAGCCGGCGGCCACGGCGATCCGCGCGCCGGGCAGGGCGGCGCTGAGCCGGTCGCGGTGCGCGGCGGCGGCCCGCGCGGCGCCGGGCGCGACGCGGGCGGCCCGGTCGGCCGGGCCCCAGCCGTGCTGGACGAACTCGCGGAACCCGGAGGCGTCGACGAGCTTGCTCGGGTCGCGGCGGGCGGGTTTGGTCACCGTGGGCAGCCTTTCGGGTCGGGGCCGTGGACGCGTCCGGGTCGCGGTCGGCGACCGGGCGTCACCCACGATGCTCTCACCACGGCTCCGATCGCCCGATGGGGTGTCTCGTGCGCGGAAACGGGTCACCCGGCGAGGGCGATCCGGTAGGTAACACGCCACGGCGACCTACGGCAGGTGAGCGCATGCGTCCCGAGGACGTGGTCGAACTGCGGGTGCACGGCGTGTCCGGGACGCCACCGGAAGCGGTGCTCGGCGACCCGTTCCCGACCCCGGTGGCCGGTGACGACGTCGCGCGGTTCCTGCGGGCGGGCCGACCGGCGCGGGCGCTGTCGAGCGGGCGGACCCGCGTGGTGGAGGCGTTCCACTGGGGCCGCTTCACCTCGGGCGGCGCGAGCCGGGCGCTGTGGCTCGCGCTGATCCCGTTCGCGGTGCTCAACCTGGCCCGGTACGCGCTGCTGGGCGCGGGCCGGCTCGCCGAGGCGGTGTTGCGGCTGCTCGCGCTGGTGCTGACGGGCATGCTGGTCACGGCCGTCGCGTACGCGTCGCTGGAGCTGCTGGTGCGGCAGTGCGCGGGCACGGCGGCGTGCCGGTCGGCGCGGCTGGGGTTCCTCGACGGCCTGCCGTTCGGCGCGATGCTGCTGGTGGGCCTGGCGCCGCCGGTGCTGGTGGTCGCGGTGCTGTGGTGGTTCGGCCGGCAGACGTTCCTGTACGAGCCCAAGGGCACGCACCACGTGTGGGAGACCCGCACCGGCAGCCTGGGCGACTACGCGTTCTGGCACACGTCGCCGCGCACGCCCGTGCTGCGGGACGCGCACGTGGCGGCGTCGTGCGCGGTGGTCGGCGTGCTGTGCGCGGGCGCGTTGCGGACCGAGCAGGCGCACCGGCCCCCCGACGCCCTGTCGTGGACGGTGATCGGGGCGGGCGTGCTGGTGCTGGCGTGGGCCGTGGGGTGCGTGGCGCTGTCGCCGGACCGGCGGGCGGTGAACTCCCGGGCGCTCAAGTGGGCGGCGGTGGCGTACTCGGCGGTGGCGGCGGGTGTCGCGGCCGCGTTCCTGTGGCGGCTGCCGACGGACGCGGTCGGCGCGGTGACGCCGCTGGCCGGGTTCGAGGCGGTGACGAACGTCCTGTCGGCGTCGGCGATGGTGCTGCTGGTGGTCCTGCTGGGCGCGTGCGCGCGGATGCGGCGCTCCGCGCGCGGCCGGGAGCTGATGGTCGCGGACAGGCGGTTCCGGCCGATGTGGCACGGGTACGCGGCGGTGGTGATCGCGGCGCTGGCGACCACGCTGGCGGTCGGGTTCAGCGGCGGGCTGGCGTACCGGGTGGTGGACTGGGTCGGCGACCCGGTGCCGGAGTCCGGGCGGCCGGGGTCGGTGCTCGGCACGGGCTACCTGGTCGGCGCGGGGCTGTGGGGTGTGCTCGCCATCGCGTTCGTGCTGCTGCTCGCGCCGGTCGTGGCGGCCATGGTGCGGCAGGTGTCCAGCGCGCTGGTGTTCGCCGCCGGTTCGGCGGTCGCGGCGGTGGCCGTGGTGCTGCGGTGGACGTCCGCGCCGGCGTGGGCTTCCTGGGTCGCGGTCGCCGCGGCCGGCGGCCTGTACGCGTTCGGCGCGGTGTCCGGCGCGCGGCACGCGGTGGGCACGGCCGTCCGGGACGGCGTGGTGGCCGACTACCCGGGCCGCCCGGACCGGCCGGGCATCGGCAAGGTCGCGGTGGCGCAGCGGGTGGCGTCGGCCAAGTACCGCTACCACTGGCTGCTCGGCGCGGTGGCGCTGCTGGGCGGCGCGCTGGTCACGGTGGGCGGCGGCCTCGCGCTGGCCCGGCTCGCGCACCCGGGCCGGCGGGCCGTGCCGCCCCCGGCCGTGGCGGACTGGCTCTCGACCCGGCCCGCGCGGGAACTGGGCACGCTGGGCAGCCTGGTGGTGTCCGGTCTCGTGCTGGTCCTGGTGGTGCTGGGCGTGCGGTCGTGGCGGAGCCCGAAGCTGCGCACGGCGGTCGGGGTGGTGTGGGACCTGGTGGCGTTCTGGCCGCGGCTCGCGCACCCCATCTGCCCGCCGCCCTACGGCGGCCGGGCCACCATCGAGCTGACCTCGCGCGTCGTCCGGCTGGCCCGCCACCACGGCGTCGGCGCGGTGGTGCTGTCCGGGCACAGCCAGGGCAGCGTGGTGTGCTTCGCGGCGTTGTCGTTGCTGCGCCGGGAGAGCGAGCGGCCCGACCCCGCCGACGGCGAGCGCTACATCCGGCAGGCGGACGCGGTCGCCGCGCTGCGCCGGGTCGGGCTGGTCACCTACGGCTCGCAGTTGCAGTGGGCGTACTCCCGGCTGTTCCCGCACTACCTGGGGCACGCCGAGCTGCGCCGGCTGCACGCCGACCTGGGCGACCGGTGGTGGAACGTGCACCGGCTGACCGACCCGCTGGGCGGCCCGGTGCAGGTGTGGCCGGAGACGGCGGAGGAGCGGTTGTCGGCCGACCCCCGGCTGTGGGGCGTGCGGTGCGGGAACGACGTGCGGCTGCGCGACCCCGAGTTCCTCGACCCCGACCCGGACATGGTCGCCTCGCCGTTGCGCGGGCACGGCGACTACTACGACGACCCGGTGTTCGACGAGGTCGTGGCCCGGGTGGCGGACGCGGTGGCCGCGCCGCGCGGCTCGGTGGTGGTCGACGGCGTCACGCTGTCCTGACCCGCACGGGTTCCGGGCCCGGTCGAGGCGGGTCGGCTCGCGCGGGGTGACGGGCGGGTCCTGCCGGTCCCGCCGTGGTCGAGGTGTGGCGGCGCGGAATTCTCCTCGACCGGGGCGATCGACGCATTTCCGGCACGGGTGAAGACGCGAAACGGTAAACAACCGCAATCGTGCGGAAAAGTCCGGCCGCGCGCCTGGGCATGAGAATTCCTCGGTTGTCCGGTCGGAGGCCGAAGGATGCGGTGAGACGGGTCGATCTTGCGGTCGATCCGTCGTCTACGCAGGTAGATCACGCGTTACGCCGTTGTGGTGCTGAGCTGTCCGTGAGATCAAAACGTCACCGGATACACCCGATCGTGTTGATGTTCATCTGAAAGAGTGAACACTCCGCTGATTGCGTAACAGGCTCTCCGGGGTGGGCTATAAGGATCGCAACGAACGCATAATTGATTCCCGGCCTGCCTGCGACGTCGCTCCTCGAACGCCGGCCGGCCGATTCTGATTGTTCGCCGGGTCGTGGCCACACGAATGCGGACAAGGGGAGATCCATGCTCACAGGTCTGTTCGGACCGCGGTGGTGGCGTCGTCGCCCGCCGCGGTCGGTCACGGCGCCGGCGCGGTGGTCGGTCGCCCTCGCCGCGATCGCGTTCCTCGTCCCGCCCGCGCACGCCGAGCCGGTGCACGCGCGGCCCGCGCACACCGGGCCCGTGCACGCCCAACCCGCCTCCGGTGACGACGAGCCGCAGGTCAAGCCGGTGCACGCGGTGCTGCTGGTGGACGAGTCCGGTTCGATCGACGCGGAGGCGATGCGGCAGCAGCAGGACGCGGCGAAGGTCATCGCGCAGGGCGAGTACTCGCCGGGCTCCACGATCACGGTCGTCGGGTTCGCGAGCCAGGACGGGCCGAACCAGAGCGCCGTCGACGTGGTGTGCCCGACGACACCGGTCCGCACCGCCCAGGACCAGGAGTCGCTGTCGTCGTGCATCGACCGGCTGCGGGTCCGGCAGCCCGCCGAGGGCAGCGGCACCGACCACGCGTCCGCGTTGTCCCAGGCGCTGTCGGCGCTGACAGACGCGCCGGCGGGCGAGCCGCGGATCGTCTTCCTGCTCACCGACGGCGTGCTCGACGTCTCCGGCAGCCCCCAGTACGGGCAGCGGGACAACCCGGAGCGCCGCAACGAGGCGGGCCGGCAGGAGGTGGCGCGCCAGCTGGAGATCGCCCGCCAGGCGGGCGTGCAGGTGTGGCCGCTGGGGTTCGGCGCGGTGGACAAGGCCCAGCTGGACGCCCTGGCGACCGGCGGCGCGCAGGCCACGTGCGGCGACCGGACGCCCAAGCCGACCGCGACGGTGGTGGGCTCGGCCGGTGACGTGGTGGACGCCATGCTGACCGCGTTCAGCGCGAGCCGCTGCGCGGGCAAGGGCCCCTACCAGCAGAAGAACCTCCCCGCCGGGAAGACGGTGGAGCTGCCCGTCGACATCCCCACGGTCGCCACGGACGGCACGATCCTGGTCGTGCGGCCCGACCCGCGCGTCACGGTCGCCTACCTCGACCCCGACGGCCGGGAGGTGCCGAAGTCGGGCCGGCAGGGCGACTCGGCGTTCCAGGTCAGCGGCGAGCAGAGCCGGGTGGAGGCGCTGCGGGTGGTCAACCCGGCGCCGGGCCGCTGGACGGTGCGCGTCACCGGCCGCAAGGACGTGCCGGACCAGGTCGTCGGCGTCTCGGTGCTGTGGCAGGGCGCGGCCCGCGCGGTGCTGACGGTGAGCCCGCCCGCGCCCGGCGCGGGGGAGGCCGTGACGGTCGCCGTGCGCCTCTACACCCGCAAGAACGCGGTGGTGGACCCGGCGGCGCTGGACCAGCTCAGCTTCACCGCGCGGCTCACCGGCGAGGGGTTCGACCCGATCCCGGTCGCGGTCGCGGACGACGGCCAGGGGCCGGACCGCACCGCCCGCGACGGCCTCTACTCGGGCACGGTCACCGTGCCGGGGTCCGCCTCGGGGGTGCTCCAGTTCTCCGGCGCGGTGTCCGGCATCGGCATCACCGGCGACGAGCGCCAGGTGAACACCGTGGTCAAGGACGGCCGGCCGGTGGTGCGGGCGCAGGCGCGGATGGCCGACGCGGTGCCGTTCGTCGCGCCCGGCGAGACCTGGGCGGGCACGATCAGCGTCAGCAACGACTCGGGCCGGCCCAAGCGGGTGCGGCTGGTGGTGGTGGACGAGGGGCCGGGCACGGTCGTGTCGGCCTCGCCCGCGACGTTCGACCTGCCCGCGTCCGGCGACTCGAAGGTGGACTTCGAGCTGCGGTTCGCCGCGAACACCGTGATCGGGGTCAACTCGGGCACGTTGCGGCTGGTGGACGACGCGGACCCGGACACGGTGTGGCACGCCCTGCCGTTCACGGTCGCCGTCTCCTACCCGCCCACCTGGTTGCAGCGCCTGCTGTGGCTGTGGATCACGCTCGCGGTGCTGCTGGTGGCGGTGCTGGTGGTGGTGTTCCTGCGCACCCGCAACCGCAAGCGGCTGCGGGACGTGCGCGGCCTGGAGGCCGGGCTGGTCACGGCGGCCGGCGCGACGCTGCACCTGCGTGCCGAGGACCGGCCCGCCCAGGTGTTCCGGTTCTCCCTGCGCCGCGGCCCGGCCGGGGAGCCGACGCACCTGGACCTGGCCCGCGAGGGCGAGGCCGTCTACGAGCTGCGCCGCGCCGAGGACGGGATCGCCGCCGAGCTGTCCACCCCGGACGGACGGCGGCACCGCCTCCAGGCGGGGGAGCAGGTCGACGCGGGCGGCGGCGTGGTGCTGACGTTCCGCGACAAGCGGCCGCTCAACGTGCGGGTGCGGGAGCCGCGGCCCCCGAAGCCCGAGCGGCCCGGCCGGGAGCGCGCGCCCGCCGCGTCGCGGGACCGCCCGCGCCCCGAGGAACCGCCCGTGCGCCAGGCCGCGCCGCGGAACCCGGCGCCGACCGACGACGACCTGCTCTGACCGGCTGGAGGAAGAACACCGTGATGAAGATCTACCAACCGGTCCTGTTCGTCGGCCTGGGCGGCACCGGCTGCCTCATCGGCGCGGAGCTGGAGCGGACGCTGCGCGGCGAGCTGTGCGGCCCGGACGGCACGAACCTGCAGGAGGTGCTGGGCGGCAAGGGGATGCTGCCGTTCCAGCTGCCGTCGTTCCTGCAGTTCGTCTACGCCGACCTGAGCGAGGACGAGTTCAGCAGGCTCCAACGCCGGGTGGTGCCCGGCGCGGAGCACCTGCCCGCCGCCGAGCGGACGTTCCACCTGGTGCGCGACCTGGTGCCGCGCCACGACACCTACCCGGAGGTGGCGCGCAGCCTGCGGCTCAACGTGTCGGAGGGCGTCGAGTGGCTGCCGCCCGCCGACGGCGAGCCGCGGATCAGCCCGCTGGCCAAGGGCGCGGGCCAGTTCCCGACGGTGGGCCGCGCCGCGCTGTTCGAGACGCTGCGCACCGGGCTGGGCGCGGCGCAGAACCCGATCAACCGGGCGATCGGCGCGATCAACAAGTCCGGCGGCGAGCTGTCGCGCCTCGGCGGCCGCCTGGGCAACGCCTGCGACGTGTTCGTGGCGTTCTCGGTGGCGGGCGGCACCGGCAGCGGCATCTTCTACGACTACCTGCACCTGATCGGCGACGCGCTCGCCCGCAGCGGCTACCGGGCCCGGATCTACCCGCTGGTGCTGATGCCGTCGGCGTTCGAGGAGGGCCTGGGCGGCGGCCGGCCGGCGCGGCTCAACGCGGGCCGGGCCCTGCTGGACCTGTTCCGCCTCGTGGACGACCAGAACTCGCAGGTCGCCGGCACGGAGCTGGACGGGATGGGCCTCACCGGCGCGTTGTCGGTGCGCTACCCGACGGGCGGGGACCTGCGGCTGCGCGCGGGCACCGTGCAGACCGGGTTCCTGTTCAGCCGCAGCACCGGCGTGGAGCGGGAGGACCTGCACCGGTCGGTGGTGTCGCTGGTGTTCTCGCTGATCGGCACCGGCCCGACCGAGGCGGTCGGGCAGCCGCAGGGCACGGACCGGATGTACCAGTCGTTCGCGGACGACTTCATCAACCGCGCCGCCGAGCGCGAGCTGCCGTCCACCAGCGGCATCGGCAACCGGGGCGTGTCCACGAGCCTGGTGGCGTCGATGACGGTGCCGGTGGACGACCTGGCCGACATCGTCAGCTCCCGGCTGCTGGCCGAGGCGGTCACCGAGCTGCTGGAACCGCCGCCCGGCCGGGCGGAGGGCAACCGCGGCCCGATCACCGAGATGTTCACCGGCTCGAACCTGGACCCGTTGCGGCAGCGGGCGCCGGTCGAGTTCGCCGAGCCGCCGATCGCGGCGGGCGCGGAGGCGGTGCTGCGGGCGTTGAGCACGCGGGTGAACACGATGGAGGCCGCGCTGACGGCGCTGGAGCAGCAGTTGCGGCAGCGGGTGCCGCAGCTCGCCCAGGACTTCGACCCGCAGCGGGCCATCGAGCTGCTGCTGGCCGACCACGACCTGTTCCGGGTGCACCGGGTGTTCGCCGGGCACCCGGTGCTCGCCGACCCGGCCGACCAGCGCGGGTTCGCCCGCATCCTGGAGAGCAGGCGCGGCGAGCCGGAGCCGCCGGACGGCGTGGGGCTCGCGCCGCCGCAGCCGCTGCCCGTGCGCAACCGGCTGTTCAGCCGGATCAAGTGGTCGGACCCGGTGGTGCGGCACGCCATCGAGGAGCAGAACCGCTGGTACCAGTGGCGGGCCAAGCGGGCCTGGCACGCCGCGTGGAACGAGCAGGCCGGCCGGTGGCAGCGCACGCTGCGGCAGGCGGACGCGCAGCTGCGCGACATCGTGGAGGCGTTCGCCGAGCACGCCCGCCTGGACGCGCCGCGGTTCACCCGCCGCGCCCGCGAGCTGTACCGGCCGCGGGTCGGCGTGTCGTACCTGCTGCCGCCGCAGGGCGGCGACCTGGAGCCGTTCTACCAGGCCGTGCGGCGGCGGTTCGTGGAGACGCTCGCCGCGCAGGACCGGCTGCGGCCCACCGCCTCGGTCGGGGACCTGCTGACCGAGCTGGTCGGCCCGGACGGCTGGCGCACCGCGTACCGGCAGGCGTTGCAGGACGGGCCGCAGCGCGCGGTCGGCGCGATCCGGGAGCGGCTCAAGCGCGAGGTGCAGCTGCTGTTCCGCCACCAGGACGCCGAGCGCGCGCCGCTGCTGCCCGCGTTGCAGGACCTGCTGGCGGCCGCGGCCGGCTCCGAGACCGCGCGCGTCGGCGAGGACGACCTGGTGCAGTTCCGGCAGAAGCTCGCGGGCCTGGTGCCGGGCGGGTTCTCGCCGCCGGGCGCGGGGCCGATGAAGGTGCTGTTCTCCTACCCGGCGGGCAGCGCGAGCCCGGAGCTGGAGAAGTTCCTGCGCCAGGAGGTGAACCTGCCGCGCGGCGCGGACATCGTGCTGGACTTCCGCCCCACCACGGCCGAGTCGATGGTGGTCGTGCTGTTCCGCTCCTCGATGAGCGTGACCGAGGTGCCCGAGCTGCGCGAGGTGCTGCGCACGTGGTCCGACGCGCAACGCCGGCCGCAGGACCAGGACTTCCTGAAGTGGCGGCAGCGCACCGGCTACGACTTCAGCTACCTGGCCACCACCGAGGAGCACCGGGTGCTGATCCTGCACCGGCTGCTGTGCGCGATGTGGAACGGGCAGGTGACGACCGAGGGCGACCCCGAGTCGCCGACCGCGATCCAGGTGCGCCTGGGCGGCCCGGACGACGTCTCCATGCGGCTGCACCTGACCGACTACTTCCGCATGTCGTCGTGGGCCAGCGTGCTGGGCGCCTACGAGGAGTGGACGCTCACCGACGACGAGGACATCCGCCGCGACTTCGGCGCGCGGCTGATGGCGTCGCTGCCCGACCGGCTGGACGAGACGCCCTCGATGCCGTCGGACCTGTACCGGGTGGTGGTGGACCTGGCGCGCAAGCAGGCCGCCGCGCTGCCCGCCGCGCTGGAACGCCTCGGCAAGGCGGGCGCGGGCCGGGCGCAGCAGTTGCGCGAGTTCTGGACCAGCACGTTCCCGGCGGCGCTCGACCTGCCGTTCCGCGGCGTCACCTCGCCGGTGCAGGGCACGCTGCGCGACCTCGAGGAGTGGGTGGGGCGATGACCGCGAGCACGGCGAACACCCGCGCGGTGCGGGTGGTCGACCTGGTGGAGGACCGCGACGTCGGCGAGGCGTGGCTGCGGGAGACGCGGCGCGGCGACCGCTTCGACGACGTCGACCGGGTGGTCATCGTGGACGGCGTCGGCGACGTCGCGGGCGACTTCCCGCTCTACGAGCACCTGTGCGCGCCCGGCTTCCAGCTCATCGTGGTGGCGGTCGGCCGGCCCGACGAGGACGGGTCGGGCGCGCGGCTGCGCCTGCCCGGCCAGCTCACCCGGCACGAGGGCGCGGCCGTGCTGTGGGTCGGCGACGAGCACGGCGTCTGGTGGGGACCGGAGCACGCGGGCCGGGCCGGGCACCGGCCGACCGGCGGCTCCGGGCTGGCGGAGCTGAAGGAGGTGCTCGGCATCGAGGACGTCTTCGCCGACGTGGTCGAGCGCGCCCGGCTCATCCCGCACGCGACCGCGAGCCCCGCGCTGCACGTGGTGTCCGGGTCGCTGCGGTCCGACGAGGTCGCGGCCACCCGGTTCGCCGCGGTGGCGCGCCTGACCGGCCCGACCCGCGCGGCCGGCCGGGTCGCGCTCGACCTGGCCGGGCCGGAGGCGGGGGTCTCCGTCGTGGCCCCGGACTCCCGGGTGGACCGGCAGCGCGCGGTGGCGGTCGAGGCGGCGGAGGCGGCCGACCGGCAGGCGGCCCTGCTGGGCGCGTGGACGACGATGCTGCGCACGTCCGGGCGGCGGGACGTGCGCGCGGCCGTGGTGGAGGCGGGCGTCGAGCTGGACGCGTACGTGGCGCTGGTGCGCGAGGCGGCCGAGGTCGTCGGCGCGAGCGTGCGCGCGGGCGTGCCCGCCGGGGAGCGGCCGGCCGGGTTCGGGTTCGCGCCGCCCGCCGAGGTGGAGCCCGCGGCGGTGGCCGCGAAGGTGCGCGCGGTGGTGGGCGAGGAGCTGGGCGCGGGCCGGTCGCTGGTCGACGTGGCCGCGGCGCTGCGCGGCGAGGCGACCCGGCTCACGCCGGGCGGCACCAAGCGGGTCGAGGCGGAGCTGGACGCGTGCTGCCCGCCGGGGCTGTCGGCCGCGCTGGCCGACCCGCCGGAGTTCCCGAGGTGGCCTATCCCGCCGGTGACGCTGCCGGCGGCGTTCGCGGCGACGGCGGTCGCGGCGTCGCTGCCCGGCCCGTTCCGGGTGTTCGGGCTCGTCCTCGGGCTGCTGTGGGTGATCGCGGTGGCCGGTGCGGGCGCCGCCCGGCCGCGCCGGCCGTCCACCCCGGCCGCGGCCACCGCGCTGCCCGTGCTCGCGCACGGCGCGGCGGTGGCGGCGGGGCTCCTCCTGGCCCGCGTGGCCGGGGTCGAGGCCCCGGTCGAGGTGACCGCGCCGCTCACCCTGGTCGGCGCGGGCGGCCTGCTGTTCGCGCTCGTGCACGCGTGGCGGCTCGGCGCGCACCGGTGGCACGCGGCCGCCCGCACCGCCGACGCGGTCCGCGCGGCCCACGCCGTCGGCGAGGTGCTGCACCGGCTCGCGCACCACGACTGGTGGCTGGCCGAACGACGCCGGTTCGCCTCGGACGCGCTGCGGGCCGCCGCCGCGGCACTGGACGAGGTGTCGGCGGAGATGCGGGCCATCGGCCGCGAGGCGTCGCCCGGCGACACCGGCCGCGGCGGGGACGACCCGCTGCTGGCCGCGGTGGTGGCGGACGACCTCGTGGACCTCGCGGTCGCCGCGCTGGACCCGCTGTGGGCGAGCCTGGAGCTGGGCGTCGTGCCCGCGCACGGCGCCTCCGAGGTGGACGACCGGGTGCGGGAGCTGTTCGAGCGCTACACCGACCACCTCGCCCGGCGCGGCGTGCACGAGCCGCCGCCGTTCGGCCGCCGCACGCCCAGGCGGGACGAGCTGGTCGCGGAGACCCTGCGGCAGACGCCGGAGATCCTGGCCGTGGTCCGCCGCACCGGCGCGGAGGGCATGCGCCAGCTGTGCGCCGGGCAGGACCTGGCCCGGCTCGACCGCTCCGGCGCGGACACCCAGGTGATCCGGTTCGCGCCGACCCTGGCCCGGCCCCGGCTGGACGCCCCGGTCGCCGCCGCCTACGACGACGTGCGCTGGACCAGCGGCAGCCTCGCGGCGGGCGTGGTCCGGCTGGTGCCGCTGCGCGCCGAGGTCGTCCACCCCTTCTGGCCCCTGGACGGTGAGCGGCCGTGGTGAACTCCGCCTGGCAGGTGCTCGAGTACCGGGACGTGCGGTACGGGCTGCGGCGGGTCGAGGTCCGCGAGGCCGCGACGCCGCTGCCGCCGACCGGGTCGCCGCTCGCGGTGCGCCCGCTGGTCACGACCGACGGGCGGCGGCTGGTGCAGAAGTCGGTGCCGCGCGCGGAGGGGCAGCCCGACGACGACCTCTACGACCGGCTGGACCGGGAGATCCGGGCGGGCGCGCGGCTGGCGCGCCGGTTCGCGGGCCTGCCCTACCCGACCGGGCTGTCCGAGCTGGTCGGCTACGACATCGACGTCGAGGAGCCGTACGTGCTGCTGGCCCACTACCGGGGCGAGCCCGTCGCCGGGCAGGCCGGCCGGCTGCTCACCCACCAGCAGCACCGCTTCGAGGTGGGCCTGCTGCACGCGCTGCGGGAGCTGGAGGCCGCGAAGGTCGTGCACGGCGACATCTCGCCGCGGACCGTGTGGTGGGACGGCGACGACGTGCAGCTCGTCGGGTTCGAGCACGCGGTGCTGGTGGGCGAGCCGCGGGTGCGCAACGTCGGCAGCCCCACCGGCTCGCCGCAGCAGCGCGCCGGCGACGGCCCGGCGGACGTCCGCGACGACCTGTGGTCGGCGGGCGCGGTGGTGCTGCACGTCGTGACCGGCGACGTGGGGGCCACGCCCGACCCGCACGCGGCGGGCGACGCCCTGGTCGACCTGCTGGCGGGCGTGTTCGCGCCGACGCCCGGCGAACGGCCCCACCCGGTCGAGCTGCTGGACCGGCTGGCCGTGGCCGACCGCGTGCCGCCGCGGGCCGACCGCACCGCGGTCGCGTTCGGGCAGGCGCGGGCCAAGTTCGACGAGGTGCTGGTGGCCAAGCGGCCGGGTCGTGACGCGCCCGCGCCGGCGCCGCCGCGACGGGACGCGCGGCGGGTGTCGGCGGTGTGGCTCGCCGTCGTGTCGGCGGCGGTCGTCGTGCTGGCGGTCACGGCCGTCCTGGTGAACGGAGGGCTGTGGTGAACCCGGAACCGGAGGCGCGCTGGGTGCGCTGCCCCGTGTGCCTGGAGCGGTTCGCGTGGCGCGAGGACGAGCTGTGGCTGCCCACCGGCGAGGTCGGCGGCTACGAGCGGCTCGACCTGGAGAAGGTCAACGACCCGCTCAAGCGCCGCGACATCCGCCGCAACAGCTACCAGCGCTGCCCGAACCCGTCGCAGGACACCGAACCGCACCACCTGCCGGCGTCCTACCTGGACTACAAGCCGCCGTTGGTGATCGGGATCGTCGGCCGGACCGAGTCGGGCAAGACGCACCTGCTCACGTCGATCATCGCCGAGCTGCTGCGCGGCGGCCTGCAACCGCACGGCCTCACCGCCCAGGCGATGGACTACATGCAGCACCGGCGGTTCCAGGTCGAGCAGCTCGACCAGCTCGCCCAGGGCAAGGAGCTGCCCGGCACGCGGCACGGCCTCACCGGGTTCGCCGCCGTGCTGCTGGTCTCCTCGCCCGCCGGCACGTGGCCGGTCACGTTCTTCGACATCGCCGGCGAGGACTTCCTGAGCGTCGGCGACACCGGCAAGGCGGGCCGGTTCCTCATCGGCGCGAGCGCGGTGATGTTCGTCGAGACCCCGGAGGACGCCCTGGGCGTGTCGCGGGAGAACGCGGAGCGGCAGGCGGAGAGCAACGCCACGTTCGCCCGCGTGCTGGCGCGGCTCAAGGATTTGCCGCACGCGGCCGAGCTGCCGGTGTGCGTGGTGCTCAACAAGTCGGACCGGCTGCGGTACGTGCCGCCGGTCGACAAGTGGATCCGCCGGCAGGACGACGGCGAGCTGGACGCCGCCGCGCTGCTGGAGGAGAGCCGGGACTTCTACGGGTTCCTCAGCCAGCACCGGGCCGACTCGTCGCTCACCCCGTTCCACGAGTTCCCGTTGTGCACCCTGCACTTCGTGTCGGCGACCGGGAGCGAGTCGATCGGCAAGAGGTTCGTCCGCGGCGTGCGCGCGATGCGGGTGCTGCGGCCGCTGGTCGCCCTGCTGGCGATGAGCGGTGTGCTCGACGGGCCCGAGGCACGGAAGGTGGGGCGCTGGTATGACTCGGTCTGAGGGCGCGGGCGTCGGGCTGGACCGGATCCTGTTCGGGTCCCCTCCGCAGGGAGGGGTGGAGCTGCTGTGGAGCACGGTGTTCCGCCGCCGGCTGGAGGAGACCTGGCACGAACGCCTGGTCGGGCTCGTGCGGCTGGAGTTCAACTACAACTTCGACGAGCCGCGGTCGAGCCTGTCGTACTTCGCCTACCCGGACTCGACGGCGGCCGTGATGCGCCGCGTCGGCGACGGCCAGACCAACGCGCGCAACTCGGCGCAGGTGCTGGTCGGCCCGGTGGACGTGCTGACGCCGCGGCAGGCGTTGGCGCTGGAGGGGTGGGACGGCTGGTCGACGTGGGGCGAGGACGGCGCGCCGCTGCCGCCGCTGCCCGCGCCGCTCGGCCCCGCGCCGCTGGAGCACGAGCGGTCGGTGGCGGAGGTGGTCGCGGCGATCCTGCGCAAGCCGGACGAGCCGCTGACCGTCGTGGCCGCGGGTCCGGGCACGGAGGTGCCGTTGGTGCGTGGCGCGGTCGAGCTGCTGGAGCCGTTGTGGCACGGCTCGGACGCGCTCCGGCGGTGGACGTTCTCCACGCACGAGAAGGAGTTCACCGCGACGACGATCCGGCTGGTGGACATCGCGTTCCTGCCCGGCCGGTCGGCGGAGGTGACCGCGGTGTCGAAGTCGGTGCTGGACTTCACCGCCGCCCCGCCGGAGGAGGACTGGGAGGCGGCCGCGGCGGACCGGTTGGTCCGGCTGTACCGGGAGGGCGGGCGCGCGGCGGTGGAGCGGGTGTTCTCCGGGCCCGGCGGCCCGTCGCCGCGGATGGGGGAGCGGCTGCTGGAGCTGCGGGCGCGGACCGCGGGCGTCGCCGCGCCGCGCAACCCCGTCGTGGGGTCGCCGACGGGGTTCTCCGGGCTCGCCGGTGGGGACGGGGGGTCCGCGGCCGGCTCTCGCGCCGGAGCCGGCGAGGTGGCCGTGTCCGGCGGCGCGGCCGGGCACGGCGCGGCGTCCGTGTTCCCCGAGGTGGCCGGATCGCCTGCGGCGGCCGGTGCACAGCCCGGTGCCGGGTCTCCCGGCGCGGCCGGGTCGCGGGCCGTGGAGGGCGGGTCGCGGGCCGCGGCAGTCGGGGCGTCCGCAGTCAGGGCGTCCGCAGTCGGGGAGTCGGCAGTCGGGGAGTCGGCAGTCGGGAGTTCCGCAGTCGCGGAGTCGGCGGTCGGACAGGCACCGGTCGGTGGTCGGGCGGCGGTCGGTGGTCGGCCTGGGGAGGACGACGAGGTGTCGTCGGCCGAGTTGGTGGAGCGGTGGCTCGTGACCGGCGACCCGGACCTGCGCCGCCGGTTGTCCGAGCGCTCGGCCGCCCTCACCCCCGCCGACCGGGTCGGGATGCGCCACGCGCTGCTCGCGCCGCGGGCGGTGGACCGGCTGGACGCGTTGGCGGGCCACCGGACCGCGGTCGCGCTCGCGTTCGGCGCGGCGCTGGAGGACGTCGGGCACCACGCGCCGGACGTGGTGCACGGCCTGTCCGCCGTCGTCGCCGACCGGCGCAGCTCGCCGCAGCTGGTGCGCTGCGTCGTGGAGACCGCGGTGCGGCACGGGAAGCTCGACCTGATCAGCCCGGCGCTCGGCGTCCGGCACGCGCGGGAGCTGGCGATCGCCGCCCCCGACCTGCCGTGGGCGGACCTGCTGTGCGCGGACCGGGAGGCGCACCGGCCGAAGCCGGCCGCCGGGCGCGTCGACCCGCTGCCCGCCGTGACCGCGCCGGACCCGGTGTTCGACCGGTACGCGCCCACCGTGAAGGTCGTCGTCTTCGTGCTGCTGGCCTTCCTCGTCGGACTCGTCACGGGGGTGCTCGGTGGTTGACCGGAACGTCGACGCGGACGTCGTCGAGCGGGTGTGGCGGCGTCACCTGGACTGGTCGGCGGCGGCGCGGGAGGCGACCGACGCCACCCGTCGCGCCCGGCTGTTCGCGCTGGTGCTGGCGGTCGCCGCCGCGGCGGCGGGCACCGGCGCGAGCCTGCTCGACGGCATGACGGCGCGGGTGCTGGCGTTCGTGGCGGCGGTCGCGGTCGCCCTGGGCGCGATCGCCGGCCGGGCCCGCGACCGGGACGCGGTGCGCGTGGCCACGTCGCTGCGCGCGGTGGCGGAGGCGTTGAAGGCGCAGGTGTACACCTACCTGGCGGGCGCGTCGCCCTACGACGGCGCGGACCGCGAGGACGTGCTGATGGCCACCGCGAACCGGCTCACGCCCGTGGACCGGGAGCTGCGGCAACGGGTGTCGGCCGCCGCGGTCCGGCCGGAGCCGTTGCCGGCGGTGTCCGATGTGGACACCTACACCCGGCACCGCGCGCGGGAGCAGGTGGACGACTACTACCGGCCGCGGGCGCGCCGCATGGGCCGCAGCGCGAAGTGGTGCCGGCGCGTCGAGTGGTGGCTGGGCGTCGCGGCGGCGCTCGGGTCGGTCGCGGCGGGCACGCTGGAGCTGACGCAGGCGACGGTGTGGCTGGGCGTGGTCACCACCGCCACGACCGCGGTCGGCGCGCACGCGAAGGCGTCCCGCTACGAGTACCTGCAGTTCGCCTACAGCCAGACCGCCGACGAGCTGGAGGCGCTGCTGGCGGGCCGGCGGTCCGGCCGGATCCCCGACGCGGCGTTCGTCGCCGCGTGCGAACGGCTGCTCGCGGCCGAGAACCAGGCGTGGCTCGCCCTGTGGGAGTCGTCGGACGGCGAGGGGAGGGCGGCCACGTGACCAGGACCAGACCGGTGGTGCTCATCAGCCACAGCACGAGCGGGCACGGGCCGGACGGGCGGCCGACGTTGGCGGGCCGGGTGAAGGAGGAGCTGTACGCCCTGCTGGGCCGCGACTACGCCTGGCTGGACAGCGAGGACCTGCGGGGCGGCGACCGCTGGGAGGAGCAGCTGTCGGTGGCGTTGATGGAGTGCTCGGCGGTGGTGCTGCTCATCGACCGCCACGCGCTGCGCTCGAAGTGGGTGCAGCGGGAGTCGTGGGTCGCGAACACCCGGCGGCAGGCCGGCGCGAACCTCACCGCCGTGGTGCCGATCGTGTTCCCCGGCGTCTCGCGCGAGGAGGCGCTGGAGGTCTTCGCCGAGATCCGCGACCTGCACTTCCTGCGGCCGCCGCGGGACGACCGCGCGGCCGCCCGGTGGATCGTGGACAAGGTGGAGCAGGCGCTCGCCGTGCCCGCGCCGCGCCACCCGGCGGAGGCCGACTACTGGGTGGAGCTGGTGGCGGGCCACCTCGGGCACCTGCGCGGCGAGCACCTGACCTCCGCGGTGACGGCGTTGGAGCTGACCGAGGCGCAGCGCCGCCAGGTGATCGGGCAGCGCGACGCGCACCGGGTGCTGGCCTCCTTCCTGGTGACGCGGTCCAGCGGCAGCCACCTGGTGGCCGCGATGCCGTGGCTGCGGATCGGCATGGAGCGCAGCAGGCGCGAGGAGCTGGTCGACTACCTGCGCCCGACGTGGGTGGACGAGAAGCAGGCGGTGCAGCTGCTCGCGGTGGCGGGCGGCCGGCCGCGGCGGGTCGAGCTGGGCGCGGCGGACGAGTGGGTCGGCCTCGACTACGCGCGCCGCGCGGTCCAGTTCCGGCACGACCACCGGGTCGACCGGCCGCCCGAGTACGCGTACTCGGAGGCGGCCGAGGACGAGTTCCTGCTCGCCCTCAAGCGGGCGCTCGACCGCCGCGCCCGGTCGGCGGCCGCGCCGCTGCGGCTGGACGGGCGCGTCCGGCGCGTGCTGGTCGCCCTGATCAGGGATCTGCCGCTGCACACGGCCCGCAACGCGGTCCGCCGGCTGCACGACGACCACCCCGAGGTGACCGTGCTCCTGCTGACCGGTGATCGCGTCGGCACGCCGGACGACGACGCGGTGGTGCTGCGCCCCCTGTCCCAGGAGGAGACCGGGGAGGCGCAGCGCTTCATCGAAGACCTCGCCCGCGCCGCCGACGTGCCCGACCCGTTTCGCGGAAAGGACTGACCGCCGTGTCCCCAGCGGATGCACCCGACCGGAACCCCTCGGTCTACGTCATGCCCGACGGGATGCCCCTCGCGGTCGACGTCGCGCTCGCCACCGGGCGGCCGTTGCTGCTGCGCGGCGACCCCGGGTCGGGCAAGTCGTCGCTCGCCCGCCACATCGCGCACCAGCGGAAGTGGCGGTACTACGAGCACGTGGTCACGGCCCGCACGCAGGCGCGCGACCTGCTGTGGACCTACGACAGCGTGCACCGGCTGGCCGACGCCCAGACGAGGTGGGCGCGCGAGGAGCGGTACGAGTGGCAGGACCACCGGTACGTCGAGCCGGGCGTGCTGTGGTGGGCGTTCGCGCCGGGCCGGGCGCGGCGGCGGGGCGTGCCGGGCGACGGGCCGCTGCCGGCCGGGTTCGAGGCGACCGACCCGTGCCGCCCCCGGGACGGCGAGGTGTCCGGCAACCACGCGGTCGTGCTCGTGGACGAGATCGACAAGGCGGACCCGGACCTGCCCAACGGGCTGCTGGTGCCGCTCGGCTCGGGCGAGTTCGACGTGTCCGACATCGGCGAGACGGTGCGGAAGGAACCGCCGGCCGGCGCCGCGGCCGGCGCGGGGGCCCAACACCTGGTCGTGGTGACGACGAACGAGGAGCGCGAGCTGCCGCCCGCGTTCCTGCGCCGGTGCGTGGTGGCCTGGGTGCCCGACGCGGACCACGGGAAGCTGGTGGAGATCGCCGTGGCGCACCTGGCCGCGGAGGAGGGCGCGGTCACCGCCGCGGACCGCGCGCTGGCGGACGCGCTCGCCGGGGCGCTGGTCGAGGCGCGGGAGCAGGCGGTGGCGGCCAACCTGCGCAAGCCGAGCACCGCCGAGTTCCTGGACGCGTTCCGCGCCTGCCGGCAGACGGGCGTGCGGCCCGGTGACGACCGGTGGGAGCTGCTGCGCCGGCTCGTGCTGGTGAAGACCAGGCCGACGGCCGGGGTCGCGGCGGCGGGAGGAGGGGGCGGTGGCCGGTGACCTGTGGTTCGGCGACCTGGTGCGGGCGCAGGCCCGGCTGGGCGTCACCGATCCCGCGACGATCCGCGAGGTCGCGGCCCTGCTCGGGTTGACCGGCCCGCCCGACGACGAGGGGACGGCGGTGCCGCCCGACCCGGGGCCGTCGCGGCGGCCCGGCCGGGACCGGGCCGCCGACCCCGCGCGGATCCCGGAGCCACCGGCTCCGCCCGCGCCGTTCGCGCCGCCCGTGCCGCCGCGGTGGCGGCCGCGGCGACCGGGCACGTCGGTCCGGCCGCTGACGCCGGACGACCCGGAACCCCTCCCGTGGGGGGACGTGGTGCGGCTGCCCCCGTCCGAGGAGCGCCACCTGCGCGCCAGGCCGCCGCACGAGCCGCTGTTCGCGAGGTCGTCGACCCGGGCGATCATCACGGCGATGCTGTCGCGGTGGGTGCCGGACGGCCCGGTCGACGTGGCCGCCCTGCTGGACACGATCGCGCGCGGCCGGCCGGTCCGGGAGATCCCGCGCGAGCCCGTCCCGACGTCCCGGTACGGCGTGCAGGTGCTGGTGGACCGGGGCGCGGACATGGAGCCGTTCCGGCGCGACCAGGACGTGCTGGTGGAGGACGTGCGCAAGGTGATGGGCGCGAGCGTCACCGACGTCCGGTACTTCGCCGGCACGCCGTCCGACGGCTGCGGCGCGGACGACGAGGAGGCGTGGGAGCCGTACCGGCCGCCCGCCGCGGGCGGCCGGGTGCTGGTGCTGTCCGGGTTCGGCCTGGGCGCGCGCCGCGACCGGCGGGCCGCGTGGGAGGCGTGCGTGCGGGACATGCGGTGGCGGGGGTGCGCGCCCGTCGGCCTGGTGCCGGCGCCGCCGGACCGCAGACCGGCGTGGCTGACCGCGCTGCTGCCGCTGGTGACGTGGGACCGGCGGACCACCGCCGGGCACGTGGGGGCGAGGTCGTCGTGGGGCTGACCGGTCGGCTGGAGGAGGAGCTGCGCGGCGACTTCGACCGCCTGCCGGGCGGGGTGCAGCTCGCCGTGGCGTTGAGCGCGGCGACCCGGATCGAGCCCGAGCTGGTCCGGGCGATGAGGCTGACCGCGTTGCCGAGGCTGGACGTCGGCGCGGAGTCCGACCTGTGGTTCGGCGACCTGGTCGGTGCCCGCGGGCCGGACGCGGTGTCGCTGCGCGCCGAGGCGCTGCCGGTGCTGCGGGAGGCGTTGGCGCGCCGGTTGCGCGACGCCGAGCCGAGCGAGCCGATCCGGCTGGTGTGGCACGTGCTGGACGCCGTGCACCGGCCCGTGCTGCCGCCGACGCTGTACCTGGAGGAGCAGGTCACCAGGCTCGCGCTGAGCGGGTCGGCGGAGGACCTGGCGGAGGCGGCGCGGCGGTTGCGGCGGGCGCACTACTCGCTGGTGGTCGAGCGGCGCGACGGCATCGCGGACTGGGCGTTCGGCGCGTGGCGGCGGCTGCCGAGGTCGGTGCTCGCGACGCGGGCGGCCTGGCGGTTGGCGCAGGTCGTGAACAAGCGGCTGGACCCGGACCGGGTGAGCGTCGCGGACGTGCCGCCGGACCTGACGCCGCAGGACGCGTGGTTCGTGGAGGACGACGTGGGCACCGCCGAGTTGCCGGTGTCGCTGGGTGACGGCGTGCTGCGCCTGGGCGGGGAGCGGGGCGACGGCGAGGTGCTGACCGCGGTCGCCACCGACCCGGTCCTGGTGGAGGTCACCACCGCCGCGGGCAGCCGGGTCGTGCGGGTGCGGGCGGGCGGCGAGGCGCTGGTCGCCGTGCCGGCCGGGGCGGTGCGGGTGCGGACGTCCCGGCGGCACGCCTACGACCTGCGCGAACTGCCGCGGCCCGGGGTGCTGCCGGTGTTCGGGCCGCGGGGTGGGGCCGCGACGGGGGAGGTGCTGCCGAGCACGCTCCTGGAGCGCGCGCCGTGGCTCGCGGAGCCGGTGCTGGACGACAACCTGCCGGAGCTGACCCGGTGGCTGTCGGGATCGGCGGCGGTCGCGGTGCGCCTGCTGTACGAGCCGAGGGGGGACGGGCTGACCGAGGTGGCGGCGGGCCTGGCCCGGACCGCGCGGGCGGCGGGGTGGGACGTGCGCCGCGCCCTGCCCGCGACTGTTGCGGACCCCGCCCGGCCGGTCGGTGGCGCGGCGGAGCAACCCGGTCGAACTCCGGAGCGGCACAGGAGCGACCGCGTCCTCGACACAGCCGAGGGCTTCGTGCCGGCGGGCGGGGCGGAACCCGACCCGGCTGGGAGCTTCGCGTCGGCGGGCGGGGCGGTGTCCGACGCGGCCGGGGATGTCGTGCCGGTGTCCGACGCGGCCGGGGGTTCCGTGCCGGCGGGCGGGGCGGTGGGGCGTCTGCTCGTCGTGGAGGACACGGCCGTGTGGCCGCCCGCCCACCTGGCGCACTTCCTCGACGACCCGGCCGCCGGCCCCCTCCGCGTGGTGGTGCTGGACCGCTCCCCGGGCCGCTGGTGGGAAGCCCTCCAGGAGTGCCTGCCCGAGGCGGAGGTGTCGCAGTCGCGCGTCACGCCCCCGCAGTGCTCCCCGACCCGGCTCGCCCGCGCGTTCGGCGACGCGCTCGACATCACCGTGGTGCCGCCCGCCGTGCCCTCCCCCGCCCCGCCCGCCACCGTCGCGATGACCGCGCTCGCCGCCGCCCTCACCGTGCGCGGCCACGCGCCGCCGCCCGACGACCCGGCCCGGCTCGCGGCGCACCTGCTCGCCTGCGAGGCCGAGTCGTGGCCGAGGCTGCTGGGACGGCGCGTGCCGGGCCTCGCCGAGGCGGTCCTGTCCGTCACGCTGGCCGGCCCGGTGACCCGGGAGGCGGCGCGCCGGCTGGTCGAGGAGGCGCCGGGCGGGTCCGCCGCGCTGCTGGACGCGGTGACGCGCTGCTACCCGCCGGACGCCGGGGACGAGGTCGTCGGCATCCGGACGCGTCCGCTGGTGGCCGACCTGGTCGACGCGGTGGCCGCCGGCGCGCCCCGGCTGAACCTGGCCGGACGCGCGGTGCGGGCGGTGTTCGACCGGCTGGTCGCGCGGGAGGACGACGTGGCGCGGCACGCCCTCGCCAGGGTCGCGGCGGCGGACGGCGTCGGCCCGCGCGCGCTCGTGCGCGAGGTCGCGGCCACCCGTCCCGACCTGGTCGCCACCTCGCCGGACGTGGTGCTCGCCGCGCTCGCGGCCTCGGCCGACCCCGAGACCGTGGAGGAGGTGGTGTCGCGGCTGCCGCCGGGCGGCTCGGCGGACTTCGGCGCGTGCCTGCTGCTCGAACGCTCGCTCGCCGCGGACCTCCCCCCGACGACCCGCGCCCGGCGGCGGCTGGAGCTGGGCCGCCGGCTGGCCGCGGCGTCGCTGCCGCTGCGCGCCCTGGCCACGGCCGAGCGCGCCGTCACGGACCTGCGGTGGCTCGTCGCGTCCGCCCCGGCCCGCTACAAGCCGCTGCTGGCGGAGGGCTACGGCCTGCTGGTGGAGGTCGCCGGGGAGCCCCGCCGCGGTGGGGCCGCGCGGGCCGCGGTGGCGTTGCTGGACGAGCTGCGGGACGCCGAGTCGAGCCCGTCGAAGCGCGAGCTGGTGATGAGGCTCGTCGGGTACGGCAGGCAGCTCGCCGCGGCGAGCGGCGGCGCGGGCGCGGTGGAGGAGACGGCGCGGGCCGTGGACATCTACCGGGCGCTGGCGCGGTCGGACGCGGACCGGTTCGCGGCCGAGCTGGCGGTGGCGCTGAGCCGGCACGCGCACCGGCTCGCCGAGGCCGGCGACCGGGCCGCCGCGTCGGCGGCGGCGGGGGAGGCGTCGCGCCGGTTCGCGGGCCTGACCGGGAGCGTGGCCGTCGCCTACCGGGAGGAGGCGGCCCTGGCCGCCGCGCTGCGCCGGGCGCTCTGAGGCGGCCGACGCCGCGCGGGGTACGTTGCGCGGTGGCAGTTCACGAACGGAAGACCTGATGATCTCACTCCTCGCGTCCGCGTTGACGGTCGTGGCGCTGGTCGCGGCCCTGTGGTCGCTCGTGCTGGTGATCACCGACCGGCCCGTCACGCTCGCCACCAAACCCACCCTCGGCCTGGCCGCGGTGGTCGTGCTGCTGGAGGTGGGGCTGCTCGCGCAGGCGGTGGTCGCCACCGCCCTGGTGCTCGGCGGCGACCGCGGCGACCTGGACCTGCCCACGTTCTTCGGCTACCTGCTGGCGTCGGTGGCGGTGCTGCCGGTCGGCGCGTTCTGGGCGCTGGGCGACCGGTCGCGGTGGGGCGCGGGGGTGCTGGCCGTGGCGTGCGTGAGCGTGCCGGTGATGATCCTGCGGCTGAACCAGCTCTGGACGTCCCATGGCTGAGCGGTCCGACGTGCTGCGGGAGACGACCCGGTCCGGTCCGGGCCGGATGCTGATCGCGGTGTACGGGATCTTCGCCGTCGCCGCCACGGCCCGGTCGGCGGTGCAGCTCGCCACCCGGTTCGGGCACGCCCCGCTGGCGTACGTGCTGTCGGCGTTCGCGGCGGTCGTGTACGTGGTGGCGACCGCCGCCCTGGCGGGCGTGGTGTCGCGGCGGGTCGCCTACCTGGCGTGCGGCGTCGAGCTGGCCGGTGTGCTGGTGGTGGGCGCGGCGAGCCTGGTGTTCCCCGCGGCGTTCCCGGACGCGACGGTGTGGTCGGACTTCGGCGGCGGCTACGGGTTCGTGCCGCTCGTCCTGCCGGTGCTGGGCCTGCTCTGGTTGCGCCGCACCGGGCTGCGCCACGCGGCACTGCGGCACTCCGAACCGGACCGCTGAACCGGACGGCGCGCCGCCCTCGTAATGCGTTCGAGCCGCCGGACCCCCACAGCCGGCGGCCCATCCGTGGCGGCGGTCGTGACCAAGGGCGTCCGGCAGGGTGCGCCGTCGTGGGTGCAGGAGGCCGGGGGCCCGCCCCCCGGCCTCCGTGATGAAGATCACCTGACGTCACCCGATCCGGTGTCGACCCGGTTGGCGCAGGTCAGGGCCGTCCGGGCGGCGGCGCAGCCAACCCATGTCTGAGCCGGTTCTCAGGTGGGGTGTGCCACCGTTCGCACATCCGCCCGCGGCGCCCGGTGCGGTTGCCCGATAGTCGGCTGTGCCGACGGCGACGCGCCGGCAGGTCCGCCCACCAAGGAGATTCCCACGATGTCCGTGCTGGCTCGCCTGAGCCTGGCCAACCGAAGCCTCGTCGGGCTGCTCAGCCTGCTCGTGATCGGTTTCGGCGTGCTCGCGCTGCCCTCGATCAAGCAGCAGCTGTTCCCGTCCATCGAGCTGCCCGCCGCCGTGGTCATCGCGCCCTACCCCGGCGCGTCGCCGGACCTGGTGGACGGCCAGGTCGCCGAGCCGATCCAGTCGGCCGTGCGCGGCGTGGACGGCGTCGAGCAGGTGTTCACCCGCTCCGCCGAGAGTTCCGCGACCGTGCAGGTGATGTTCACCTACGGCACCGACGTCGACGCGGCCGTGGCGCAGGTGCAGCAGGCGGTGAACCGGCTCCAGCCGCGCCTGCCGCAGGGCGTCGAGCCGACCGTCGCGCAGGGCAGCACGGACGACATCCCGGTCATCGCGCTCGCCGCGACCTCCGGCGACGACGACATCGCCGCCGCGGCCCGGCTGCGCGCCGAGGTCGTGCCCCACCTCGAGGCGATCCCGGGCGTGCGGGAGGCCACCGTCAGCGGTGAGCGCGACCGCCAGGTCACCGTCACCGTCGACTACGCCCGGCTGGCCGCGGCCCGGGTCGAGCCGCAGGCCCTCACCACGGCCCTGACCACGGCCGGCGCGGTCGTGCCCGCCGGCACCGTCGCGGACGGCGACAAGGCGCTGACCGTGCAGGTCGGCGGCCCGGTCGCCTCGGTGGACGACCTGCGCGGCCTGCTCCTCGCCTCGCCCGCCGGGCCGGTCCGGCTCGGCGACGTGGCGCAGGTCGAGTCCGCGCCCGCGCCCGCCACCGCGCTGACCCGCACCAACGGCGAACCCACGCTCGGCATCAGCGTCACCATGACCTCCGAGGGCAACGCGGTCGAGATCTCCCAGCGCGTGCGGGAGCAGCTCGGCGCGTGGGGCGAGGCGGCCGGCTCCACCCTGTCCGTCGCGTTCGACCAGGGGCCCCAGGTGGAGAAGGCGATCAGCGGCCTGACCACCGAGGGCCTGCTCGGCCTGCTGTTCGCGGTCGTGGTGATCCTGCTGTTCCTGCTGTCGGTGCGGTCGACGCTGGTGACGGCGGTGTCGATCCCGCTGTCGGTGGTGGTCGCGCTGATCGCCCTCTACACCGGCGACCTGTCGCTGAACCTGCTCACCCTCGGCGCGCTCACCATCGCGGTCGGCCGGGTGGTGGACGACTCGATCGTGGTGCTGGAGAACATCAAGCGGCACCTCGGCTACGGCGAGGAGAAGCAGCGCGCCGTGCTCGACGGCACCCGCGAGGTGGCGGGCGCGGTGACCGCGTCCACGCTGACCACGGTCGCGGTGTTCCTGCCGATCGCGTTCGTCGGCGGCATCGCGGGCGAGCTGTTCGGCCCGTTCTCCGTCACCGTCACCGTGGCGCTGCTGGCGTCCCTGCTGGTGTCGCTGACGATCGTGCCGGTGCTCGCGTTCTGGTTCCTCCGCAGGCCGGCCGTGCCGACCGACCCGGAGGAGGCGGCGAAGGCCCGCGACGCGGCGCTGGAGAAGGAGCGCCGCAGCCCGCTGCAACGCGCCTACGTGCCCGTGCTGAAGTTCGCCACCACCCGCCGCTGGGCGACGCTGCTGATCGCGGTGCTGATCTTCGGCGGCACGCTCGGCCTGGCCGGCTCCCTGGAGACCAACTTCATCGACAACGCGGGCGGCACCGCGTTGCAGGGCAGCCAGAAGCTGCCGCCCGGCACCGGTCTCGCCGCGCGCGACGAGGCCGCGCGCAAGCTCGAGGGCGTGCTGGCCGACACCGACGAGGTCGAGACCTACCAGGTCACCGTCGGCACGGACAACAGCCTGGCCGCGTTCGGCTTCGGCGGTGACGGCGACACCAGCGTCCGCGCCACCGTCCGCGAGGGCACCGACCTGGAGGCGTTGCAGGACCGGCTGACCGAGCGGCTGAAGGACACCCCCGGCGCGGGCGAGGTGGCGTTCGGCGCGGCGGCGTCCGGCTTCGGCTCGGACACGATCGACGTGCTCGTCACCGCGCCCGACGAGGCCACCCTGCGGGACGCCGCGGACCGCGTGCAGCGGGCCGTCGCCGACACCCCCGGCGTCGGCGAGGTCACCAACGACCTGTCGGTGAGCGCGCCCCGCGTGCAGGTCACGGTGAACGCGGCCGCGGCGGCGGCCCGCGGCCTCTCCGGCCAGACCATCGGCCAGTTCGCGGCGCAGGCGCTGCGCGGCGTGCCGGTGGCGCAGCTGCCCGTCGACGGCGAGGCCCGGCAGGTGCTGCTGCGCACCGGGACCGCGCCGACCGACGTGGCCGCGTTGCGCGCGCTGCCGCTGCCCGGCGGCGTCACGCTCGGCCAGGTCGCCGAGGTGTCCGTGGTGGACGGGCCGGTGCAGGTGCGGCGCACCGACGGCGCGCGCAGCGCCACCGTGTCGGCCAAGGCCACCGGCTCCGACCTGGGCGCGGTGACCGCCGAGCTGACCTCCCGGCTGGACGCGCTGGACCTGCCCGCCGGCGCGGCGCACAGCATCGGCGGCGTCAGCGCCGACCAGGCCGAGACGTTCGCCGACCTGGGCCTGGCCATGCTCGCCGCGATCGCGATCGTGTTCCTGATCATGGTGGCCACGTTCCGCAGCCTGGTGCAGCCGCTGATCCTGCTGGTGTCCATCCCGTTCGCGGCGACCGGCGCGATCGGCCTGCTGCTGCTCACCGGCACCCCGCTCGGCCTGCCCGCGCTGATCGGCATGCTGATGCTCGTCGGCATCGTGGTGACGAACGCGATCGTGCTGATCGACCTGGTCAACCAGTACCGGCGGGACGGCATGCCGGTGCGGGAGGCGGTGGTCGAGGGCGGCAGGCGGCGGCTGCGGCCGATCCTGATGACCGCCGCGGCCACGATCTTCGCGCTGCTGCCGATGGCGCTCGGCATCACCGGCGAGGGCGCGTTCATCGGCAAGCCGCTCGCGATCGTGGTGATCGGCGGGCTGATCAGCTCGACGCTGCTCACCCTGGTGCTCGTGCCGACCCTCTACTCGATGGTCGAGGGCCGCAAGGAACGCCGGGCGGCCAAGCGCGCCGAACCCCGCCCGACCGGGGACCGCGAACCGGTCGCCGTCTGAGCACGCCGGTCGGACAGGCCCCGTCGCCCGCCGCGGCGGCGGGGCCTCGCCGGGTGGCGACCCGGTCGGGCCCCGACGGCGCGGCGGGCGCCCGGTGGGAAACCTCCGCCGCTTCCGAACCCGTGGAAGCGCAGGGCGTCACCTCCGGCGGGTCGCGGTCCGGGTGGCGCTGGAGCGCGACGGGCCGCGGGGCCGGCGGTCGCGGTCGGGAGGGCCGGGGAGCGTGCCGAGCCCCGGGCCGCCGGGCCTCGCCGGAGCGCGACGAGCCCCTGGGCGGAGTGTCCGGCGGGGTCAGGCTTCCGGCTCGTAGGCCAGGTTCGGCCGCAGCCAGCGCTCGACCTCCTCGACCGCCATCCCGCGGCGGCGGGCGTAGTCCTCCACCTGGTCGCGCCCGATGCGGCCCACGGTGAAGTAGCGCGACGCCGGGTGCGCGAAGATCACACCGCTCACGGCCGCCGCCGGGGTCATGGCGAACGAGTCCGTCAACGCCAGCCCCACCCGCTCCGCGCCCAGCAGCTCGAACAGGTCCCGCTTCTCGCTGTGGTCCGGGCTCGCCGGGTAGCCGAACGCGGGCCGGATGCCCCGGAACCGCTCGGCGTGCAGGTCCTCCAGCGCGGGCTCGGCGTCCGGCTCGAACCAGTCCCGCCGCGCCCGCAGGTGCACGTGCTCGGCGAACGCCTCGGCCAGCCGGTCCGCCAGCGCCTTCACCATGATCGCCTTGTAGTCGTCCTGCTCCCGCTCGTACCGGGCGGCCAGCTCCTCCGCGCCGTGGATCGCCACCGCGAACCCGCCCAGGTGGTCGCCGGCCGGCGCCACGTAGTCGGCCAGGCAGCGGTTCGGGCGGCTCTGCGGCTTGGCCGTCTGCTGCCGCAGCATCGGCAACCGCCTGCCGTCCACCACGATGTCGTCGCCCTCGGCGTGCGCGGGCCAGAAGCCGTACACGCCCCGGGCCCGCAACGACCCGTCCGCGACGATCCGGTCCAGCATGGCGTTCGCGTCGTCGAACAGCTCCTGCGCCGCCGGGTTGGTCTCCAGGATCCGCGGGAACTTGCCCTTCAGCTCCCAGGCCAGGAAGAAGAACGTCCAGTCGATCATCTCGCGCAGCTCGGCCACCGACGGCTCCACCACCCGCAGCCCGGTGAACGCGGGCGTCGGCAGGTCGTCGAACGACACCACCTCGGCGTTCGCCCGCGCCTGCTCGACGGTCAGCAACGGCGTGCTCTGCCGGTTCTCGTGCTCCTCGCGCAACCGCTGCTGCTCGGCCCGGTTCGCCTCGGCCAGCTCCTGCGCCCGGTCGGGGTCCAGCAGCGCCGACACCACGCCCGCCACCCGGGACGCGTCCAGCACGTGCACCGTGGTCCGGTCGTACGCGGGCGCGATCCGCACCGCGGTGTGCTGCCGGGACGTCGTCGCCCCGCCGATCAGCAGCGGCAGGTCCATCCCGCGCCGCTGCATCTCCGCCGCCACCGACACCATCTCGTCCAGCGACGGCGTGATCAGCCCGGACAGGCCGATGGCGTCCGCGCCCTCGGCGACCGCGGTGTCCAGGATCTTCGCCGCGGGCACCATCACGCCCAGGTCGACCACGTCGTAGTTGTTGCAGCCCAGCACCACGCCGACGATGTTCTTGCCGATGTCGTGCACGTCGCCCTTCACCGTGGCGAGCACGACCTTGCCGTTGCCGCGGGTCGAGCCGGACGCCTCCTTCTCCGCGTCCATGAACGGCTCCAGGTGGGCCACCGCGCGCTTCATCACCCGCGCGCTCTTCACCACCTGCGGCAGGAACATCTTGCCCGACCCGAACAGGTCGCCGACGACCTTCATGCCGTCCATCAGCGGGCCCTCGATCACGTCCAGCGGACGTGCCGCGGCCAGCCGGGCCTCCTCGGTGTCCTCGACGATGAAGTCGACGATGCCGTGCACCAGCGCGTGCTCCAGCCGCTGCTCCACCGTGCCCTCGCGCCAGGACAGGTCGACCGCCCGCCTGGTGCCCGACCCGGACACCGTGCCGGCGAACGTCACCAGCCGGTCGGTGGCGTCGGGGCGGCGGTCGAACAGCACGTCCTCGACCAGCTCCAGCAGGTCGGCCGGGATGTCCTCGTAGACGGCGAGCTGGCCGGCGTTCACGATGCCCATGTCCAGGCCCGCGCGCACCCCGTGGTACAGGAACGCCGAGTGCATCGCCTCGCGCACGGTGTCGTTGCCGCGGAACGAGAACGACAGGTTCGAGATGCCGCCGCTGATCCGCACCCCCGGACAGCGCTGCTTGATCAGCGGGATCGCGTCCAGGAACGCCTTGGCGTACCCGTTGTGCTCGGCGATGCCCGTCGCCACGGCCAGCACGTTCGGGTCGAAGATGATGTCCTCGGCCGGGAAGTCCGCCTTCTGCGTCAGCAGGTCGTAGGCGCGGCCGCAGATCTCGACCTTGCGCTCGGTCGTGTCGGCCTGGCCCTCCTCGTCGAACGCCATCACGACCACGCCCGCGCCGAAGTCGCGGATGCGGCGGGCCTGGGCGAGGAACTGCTCCTCGCCCTCCTTCAGGCTGATCGAGTTGACCACGCCCTTGCCCTGCACGCACTTCAGCCCGGCCTCCAGCACGCTCCACCGCGAGCTGTCGACCATGATCGGGACGCGGGCGATCTCCGGCTCGGTCGCGATCAGGTTGAGGAACGTGGTCATCGCCCGCTCGCTGTCGAGCAGGTCGGCGTCCATGTTCACGTCCAGCAGGTTCGCCCCGCCGCGCACCTGCTCCAGCGCGACGTCCACCGCCGCCTGGTAGTTCTCCGCCTCGATCAGCCGGCGGAACTTCGCCGAACCGGTCACGTTGGTGCGCTCGCCGATCATCACGAACCCGGTGTCCGCGCCGATCTCGAACGGCTCCAGGCCGCTGAACCGGCTGCGCTCCGGCACCCGCGCCACCGACCGCGGCGCGAGGTCCCCGACCGCCGCCGCGATCCGCGCGATGTGGTCGGGCGTCGTGCCGCAGCAGCCGCCGACGATGTTCACCACGCCGTCCTCGGCGAACTCCCGCAGCAGCGCGGCCGTCTCCTCCGGCGTCTGGTCGTAGCCGCCGAACGCGTTCGGCAGGCCGGCGTTGGGGTGGCTGGCCGTGTAGACGCCGGCGATCCGCGACAGCTCCGCCACGTGCGGCCGCATCTCGGCCGCGCCCAGGGAGCAGTTCACACCCACGACCAGCGGGTCGGCGTGCGCGACGGAGTTCCAGAACGCCTCCACCGTCTGCCCGGACAGCGTCCGGCCGCTCAGGTCCACGATCGTGACCGAGATCCACAGCGGCAGGTGCGGCGCGACCTCGCGGGCCGCGGCGACGGCCGCCTTCGCGTTCAGCGTGTCGAAGATCGTCTCGATGAGCAGCAGGTCGACGCCGCCCTCGGCGAGCGCGCCGATCTGCTCCGCGTAGGTGGCCTTCACCTGGTCGAACGTCACCGTCCGGTACGCCGGGTCCTCCACCCGCGGCGACAGCGACAGGGTGACGTTGAGCGGGCCCACCGAGCCCGCCACGAACCGGCCGCCCGCCTCGTCGGCCGCCTGGCGGGCGAGCTGCGCGCCGCGCAGGTTCATCTCGCGGACCAGCTTCTCCAGGCCGTAGTCGGCCTGCGCGATGCCCGTCGCGGTGAACGTGTTCGTCGTGGTGATGTCCGCGCCCGCGGCCAGGTAGCGGCGGTGGACGTCGAGCACCAGGTCCGGCCGGGTCAGGTTGAGCAGGTCCGGGTCGCCGGTGACGTCGCGCTCGTGGTCGCCGAGCAGGTCGCCGCGGTAGTCGGCCGGGGTCAGCCCGGCAGCCTGGAGCATCGTGCCCCAGGCGCCGTCCAGCACCGCGACGCGCTGGTCGAGCAGCTCTCGCAGGGCGTTTTCCGACACGCGGCCTCCCATGGTGGTGGGAGGCGCCCTTCGGGTCCTTGCGCCCGACCGAGCGTGGCGGGCCGAAGGCCCGTTGCAGCGCCTCTCGGTCGGGAGACCGATCTTAGCGAAATTCGCGTTTGTGGGCGCACCCGTCCACGACGTGAGACGGTTTCGCGGTCGGTCAGCGGACGATGACGACCTCCAGCGTGCGCGGCCCGTGCACGCCCTCGACCCGTTCCAGCTCGATGTCGCTGGTCGCGGACGGTCCGCTGATCCACGTCTGGGTGCGCGCCCCGGCCAACGCCGCCACCGCGTCCGGCACCCCCGCGACCACCTGGTCGGCCCGCACCACGACCAGGTGGTAGTCCGGCACGAGCGTGAGCGCGCGCGGCCCCTGGTCGGGGGCGTCGTGGTCGAGCACGATCGTGCCGGTCTCGGCGACCGCCACGTGACAGGCCGTGAGCACCGCGTCGGCCCGTTCGAGCGCGGCCACGTCCACCGGACCGCGCACGACCTCGACCCGGACGGCTTCGGGGTCCGCTCCGGTCGCCGCGTCCACCCACGGCCGGGTCCACTCCGGCGGCGTGCCGGGCGCGGTCACCACGTGCCGCGCGCCGCGCTCCCGGAGCGCCCCGGCGACCGCCGCCGCCACCTCCCCGGCCTCCGCCACCCGCACCCGCGCCCGGTAGTCGCGCAGGCGTTCGGCGAACAGCTCCACGTCACCCGGCCCGCGCGTGCCCGCCGCCCGGTACTCCCGCGGCACCGGCGTCGCGGCCCGCGCGCCCTTCGCCCGCCGCACCCTCGCCAGCACCTCGTCCCGCGCGCTCACCGGGACTCCCACCAGTCGCGGAACGTCTCCTTCGGCGGTTGCGGCAGGTCACGCGCCGCCGACCACCCCGGCAGCGGCACGTGCCGGCTCGCCACCCGGCCGAACTTCCCGAGCCGCACCAGCCGCCGCCACCGCCGCGCGTCCGACATCGCCCACGCCAGCGCCCGCATCGCGGTCGACTCCGGCGTCGTCCGCTTCGCCGACACCACCCGTTCCCGCAGGTGGACCAGCATGGACGGGATGTCGATCGCCACCGGGCACACGTCGTAGCAGACACCGCACAACGACGACGCGAACGGCAGCGTCGGGTTCCGGTCCACCCCGGTGAGCTGCGGCGACAGCACCGCCCCGATCGGACCGGGGTACGTCGAGCCGTACGCGTGACCGCCCGTGCGCTCGTACACCGGGCACGAGTTCAGGCACGCCGAGCAGCGGATGCAGCGCAACGCCGCCCGGCCGTCCGGGTCGGCGAGCGTGGCCGTGCGGCCGTTGTCCACCAGCACCACGTGGCTGGTCTGCCCCTCCGTCGGCCCCGTCCACACCGACGTGTACGGGTTCATCCGCTCGCCCGTGGACGACCGGGGGAGCAGCTGCAGGAACACCTCCAGGTCCTGCCAGCGGGGCACCAGCTTCTCGATCCCCACCACGCTGATCAGCGTGCGCGGCAGGGTCAGGCACATCCGCCCGTTGCCCTCCGACTCGACCACCACCAGCGACCCCGTCTCGGCCACGCCGAAGTTCGCGCCCGAGATCGCCACGTCCACCGTCGTGAACTTGTGCCGCAGGTGCCGGCGCGCCGCCTCCGCCAACGCCCGCGGGTCGTCGGTCAGGTCCGGGTCCACGCCCGGCATCCCGCGCCGGAAGATCTCCCGGATCTCCGACCGGTTGCGGTGGATCGCGGGCACCAGGATGTGGCTCGACTTGTCGTGGCCCAACTGCACGATCAACTCGGCCAGGTCGGTCTCCACCGCGTGCACGCCGATGTCGGCCAACGCCTCGTTCAGCCCGATCTCGACCGTGGCCATCGACTTCACCTTGATGACCTCGCGCGTCCCCGTGGCCCGCACCAGCCCGGCCACGACCCGGTTGGCCTCGTCGGCGTCCCGCGCCCAGTGCACCTGCGTGCCGCGGCTGGTCAACGCCTCCTCGAACCGCACCAGGTACTCGTCGAGGTTCGCCAGCACCTCGTCCTTGATCGCCGCCCCCGCCGCCCGCAGCCCCGCCCAGTCGGGCAGCTCGGCGACCACGGCCGCGCGCTTGGCCCGGATCGTGCCGGTGGCCTTGGCGAGGTTGCGCCGCAACTGCGCGTTGCCCAGCGCCTCGCGCGCGGCCTTCGGGAACGGCTCGCCGGTCAGGTTGCCGCCGCCGGCGGGCATGCCCAGGAACGTCGTCATCGCGTGTGCTCCAGGATCTGGGCCAGGTGCAGCGGCCGGACACCGCCGCGCAGCCTGCTCAGGCCGCCGCCGATGTGCATCAGGCACGACGAGTCGCCCGCCGTGAGCACGCCCGCCCCCGTGCCGAGGACCGCGCTCATCTTGTCCGCGAGCATCGCGGTGGAGGTGTCGGCGTTCTTCAGCGCGAACGTGCCGCCGAACCCGCAGCACGTGTCCGCGCCCGGCAGCTCGACCAGGTCGATGCCCTCGACCGCGCGCAGCAGCCGCAACGGCCGGTCGCCGACCTTCAGCACGCGCAACGAGTGGCACGTCGGGTGGTAGGTGACCCGGTGCGGGAAGTACGCGCCCACGTCGGTGACGCCGAGGACGTCCACCAGGAACTCCGACAGCTCGTAGGTCCGCCGCGCCGTCTCCTCGGCCGCCTCGGCCAGCGCGCGGTCGCCGTGCTCGCGCGCCACGCCCGCGTGCTGGTGGCGCACCGACCCCGCGCACGACCCGGACGGCGCGACCACCACGTCGGCGTCCTCGAACGCCCGCACGTGGTTGCGGACCAGCGGCAACGCCTGGCCCGCGTACCCGGTGTTGACGTGCATCTGCCCGCAGCACGTCTGCCCCGGCGGCACGACCACCTCGTGGCCGAGCCGCTCCAGCAGCCGGACGGTGGCCTTGCCGACGTCCGGGAACAGCCCGTCGACCAGGCACGTGACGAAGAGCGCGACCTTCACCGCGACGAGTCTAGACTGCGTGGCCTGACCACACCAGGGCTGTGGTCAGACCACAGGAGGTGCGGACGGTGTCCGGGTACGGCGCGGTGCTGCGGCACGTCGAGTCGGAGCTGAGCGCGGGCAGGCTCGGCGTGGGGCAGCACCTGCCCGCCGAGCGCAGGCTGGCCGAGGACCTCGGCGTCAGCCGCGCCACCGTCCGCGAGGCGATCCGCGTGCTCCAGGCGATGGGCGTGGTGCGCAGCGGCGTCGGCTCCGGACCCGACGCGGGCACGACCGTCATCGCCGACCCCGCGGGCGGGCTCGGCGCGGCCCTGCGCCTGCACCTGGCCACCCGCAGGCTCCCGATGGCCGACCTCGTCGGCACCCGCGTCATGATCGAGAGCCACTCGGTGCGCGCGGCCGCCGCCACCCCCGACCACCCCGACCTCGCCCGCGCCGCCGACCTGCTGACCCGCATGGACGCGCCCGACCTCGACGCGGACGCGTTCCACCAACTCGACGCCGACTTCCACGTCGCGCTCACGGCCGCCGCCGGCAACGCGGTGAACACCGCGATCATGGCGGCCCTGCGCGACGCGATCCACCGCACCGTGCTCGACGCCGTGCAGGCCCTGCCCGACTGGTCCCGCACCGCCGTCCGGCTGCGCCGCGAGCACCGGTCGATCCTGCGCGCCGTCCGGGCGGGCGACGGCGAGCTGGCCGCGGCCCGCGTGACCCGCCACGTCCGGGGGTTCCACCGCGAATGGGCCCGCCACGCGGGTCCGACGTGACCGGACGGCCCCGCCGCGACCCCCGCCACCGCGAACCCCGGCCCCGCCGCGGCCCCCCGTCACCGCGAACCCCGCCGGACGTCACTCGGGCAGGTGATGCCGGACGTCCTCCGAATCGGCCAGGCGCCCCCGGATGTCCTCCAGCGTGGCCGGGGCGGCCCCGTGGGCCCGCGCCTGGACCAGCACGTTGCCCAACGCGGTGGCCTCCACCGGACCCGCCGTCACCCGCCGCCCGGACAGGGTCGCCGTCAACCGGCACAGCAGGTCGTTGCGCGACCCGCCGCCCACGACGTGGATCACGTCCACGTCCCGCCCGGTCAGCCGCGCCGCCTGGTCCACCGTGCGGGCGTAGGCGACGGCCAACGAGTCCAGCACGCACCGCACCGTCTCGACCGGACCCGCCAACGGACCCGTCGCCGCCTCCGCGATCCGACGCGGCATGTCACCCGGCGGGATGAACGCCGGGTCGTCCACGTCCACCGTCGGCCCACCCGCCGGCAGCGCCTCCGCCCGCGCCAGCAGGTCCGCCGGGTCCAGCCCCGGCCACTCCCGCATCGACTCCTGGAGCAGCCACAACCCGCCCACGTTGCGCAGGAACCGGATCCGCCCGTCCACCCCGCCCTCGTTGGTGAAGTTCAGCTCCCGCGCCCGCCCGTCCACCACCGGCGCCGGCAGCTCGACCCCCGCCAACGACCACGTCCCGCTGGACACGTAGGCGAACCGCGACCCGTCGGCGGGCAGCGCCACCACCGCCGACGCCGTGTCGTGCGACCCGACGGCCGTGACCGGCGTCGCGCGGGGCAACCCGGTCGCCCGCGCCACCTCCGGCCGCAGCACGCCGCGCACCTCGCCCGGCTCCTGCAACGGCGGCAACGGCACACCGGCGGCCAGCTCCGCCGACCACGTGCGCGTCCGCACGTCCAGCAGGCCCGTGGTCGACGCGTTCGTGATCTCCGTGCGCAGCTCGCCGGTCAACCAGTACGCCAGCAGGTCCGGCAGCAGCACCACGTGCGCGACCTTCTCCCACAGCGGCGACGACCGCTCCGCCTCCAGCTGGTAGAGCGTGGTGAACGGCAGGAACTGCAGGCCGTTGATCGCGTACAGGTCCTCGAACGGCACCCGCGCGTGCACCCGCTCCACCGCCTCGGCCGTCCGCCCGTCCCGGTAGGAGACGGGCTCGGCCAGCAGCTCGCCGTCCGCGCCCAGCAGCCCGTAGTCCACGGCCCAGGTGTCGATGCCGATCGACGCCACCTCGCCGAACCCGGCGGCCAGCGCCCGCAGGCCGGTCAGCACCTCCCGGTACAGGCCGGTGAAGTCCCACCGCAGGCGCCCGTCGCGGTGGACCACCCCGTTCGGGAAGCGGTGCACGACGTGCAGCGTGGTCCGGCCGCCGGCCACCACCCCGGCCACGACCCGGCCGCCCGAGGCGCCGATGTCCACGGCTCCGAAAACCCCGGCGACGGACGACATGGGCGACTCCTCGGCTTGAATCGTTTCAAACCACCGCAGTGAAGCGCCCCGCGCCCGCCCTGTCAAGGACGCCGTCCGATCCCCGGGAGGACCGGGGACCGGACGGCGACCGCGCGACCCGGGGCCGGCGACCCCGGACCCGGGCCGCGCGGGCTCAGTCGCCCAGCGGGTTGAGCAGGTCGGCCTTGCCCTCGAACGCGAACAGCAGCAGGTCCGTCATCCGGAACGTCCGCGCGTCCGGCCCGAACCGCGGCCGCCACGACGGCTCCCGCACGATCGACGTGCGGCTGCCCTCCATGGCGCGGTGGAACACCTCCGCCACGATCCGGCCGCCCACCGGCCCCAGCCGGCCGCCGGCGAACTCCGCCTCCCGCAGCACGTACAGCCACAGCGGCGTCGCGGCGGTCACCGCGGCCTTCTGCGCGTCGGTCAACGAGTCCAGCACCGCCCCGCCGTTGCCGACCAGGACCTGCTCGTCCGTCAACGGCGGCACGCCCAGGAACTCCGCCATCTGCTGACCACTGGCCAACCGCACCATGTCCGCCCGGGTCAGGTTGCGGAACGCCAGGTTGCGCTGGATCTCCGGCACCGTGCCGCCGCGCCCGCCGAACGACCCCGCCGGGAGCTGCGTCAACGGGTTCACCAGCAGGCTGTCCACCCGCTTGGCCACGTTGCCGCCGTCCGCGGTCGGCGGCACCAGGTCGGGCCGGTCGGCCTCGGTGAAGTCGTACAGCCGGCGGAAGTCCGCGATCCAGTTCGTCGGCAGCGCGTCCACCGTGCCCGAGTTCGGGTTGTCCAGGTCCGGCAGCGCCGAGCCCGGGTCGAAGTTGCCGGACGTGCCGGTGAACACGAACAGCAGGAACAGCGTGGCGACCCCGCCCGGACCGGCCGAGTTGAACACCCGGTTCCACTGGTACGCGCCCCGGACCATGCTGTGCCCCAACCGGTACGCCGCGACCGAGAACTCCAGCGGCATCGTCGGGTGCAGCCCGTGCGGCGCCGTGCCGCGACCCGGCGCCTCGAAGAACCGCCGGCCGTTGGCGAACACGTCGTCCACGACGGCCGGGTCCACGATCCGCGGCAGGAAGTCGGTGCGCAGCACCCACTGGTAGTGGCGCACCACCTCCTCCCGCGCCGCGGTGAACAACCGCCGCCCGGTCAGCCCGCGCAACGCCAACTCGTCCACGACCCGGTTGTGGAACCGGATGAACGCCAGGTGGTGCTGCGCGACGATCAGGTTCTCGTCGTTGCGCGCGTCCGGGATCAACGGCCGACGCCGGTCCGCCCCCGTCGTGCCCGCCGCGCCGAACCGCGGCAGGTCGAACCCCTCCAACGCGACGTTCACCCGCTCGTCCGGGAACGGCGTCGGCGACGTCGTGCCGACCTTCAGCTTCACCCCGTCCGCGGCGTAGAAGATCCGGTCGTTGCGGTCGCCCGGACCGCGCCCGTAGACCGAGTCGAGGTCCAGCGCCGGCGACCGGCCCTGCAGCAGGTCGTCGAGGTTGACCTCCTCGCCGAGCTGCGCCTCGGTGCGGTCCATGGTCAGGTCGTGGTCCACGAACTGGCCGAGGTAGGTGAACCCCGCCGGCACCGGCGGCGCGGCGGAGTCCTGCTGCGGGACGTCCGCCGTCATGGCGGTGGCCAGCGCGATCCTGGTCTCCTCGTCCAACCGCGGACCCTCCGGGCCGAGCCGGGAGAACCGGAACCGGCGTAACTCCTCCACGGTGAGCGGTTGGCGGGCCGTCGCCACGCCGTCGCGGTCGAACTCCAACACCCCCTCGCCGACGACGAAGAAGCTGTTCGTGCCGTGCTGCTTCATTGACCCCCCAGGTCATGTGGTTGCCCGGATCGACCGGGCGGGACGAACGCACCCCCTGTGGCCGCCCCAACTACACATGTACCAGGCGATGTCCATCAGATACCCGGACCATTCCGCTGAGCCGATCGCGCCAGTCCACGCGGGCCGGCAAGTCGCTGGTCGGGAGCTTCCTGAGAGATCCTGTGAATTTCCTTGCCCGTCAGCCGTTGTCGGCCGCGTTCAGGCACGCCCGCGGCACCCGGCGTCCTCTCTTGGCGGCCGTCCGGCGTTCTCGGCGGCGTTCGGGCGCGTGCAGTCGTTCAGGCGTTCTCGGTGGCGTTGCAAATCCCCCTCCGGTCGCACGTCCTCGGTGGCGTTGACCGTGCCCTTGGGGCAGGGCGTAGACAGGTCGGCACACACGCCGAGGGGGATTCACGGATGATCGATTACGCGACGCACAGCCGGTTCACCGATCCGGGTCCACTGACCGGGTGGTTGAACGGCATCGAGCCGGACCTGAGTGAGCTGCACCGCACCGCGTCCACCCTGGTGTTCCACTTCTGGGGCAACGGCGACGTCACCGACCACGGCTTCCTCCCGGCGCGGCGGGCCGAGGTGGACCTGCGCTACGCGGCCGACATGCTCGCGCGCCTGCACGAGCTGAATCCCGGGCCGTTGGGCGCGGAACGGGCGACGACGGAGCGGATCCTGGGCTGCTGCCGGGACTTCACGCTGCTGTTCGTGTCGATGGCGCGGCAGTGCGGGATCCCGGCACGGTCGCGGGTCGGGTTCGCCGCGTACCTCGTGCCCGGCCGGCACGTCGACCACGTCGTGGCCGAGGTGTGGGACGGCGACCGGTGGCGGCTGGTCGACCCCCAGTTCGCCGTCCCCGACTCCGACCTCGGCGGGGTGGATCCGACCGACCTGCCGCGAGACCGTTTCCTGGTGGGCGCGGACGCGTGGCGGGCGTGCCGGTCGGGCGCGCTCGACCCCGACCGCTTCGTGATCTCCCCGGACCGGACCGACCCGCGCCTGCGCGGCCTGCCACAGATCCGGCACAACCTCGTGCAGGACCTCGCGGCGCTGAACAAGCACGAGATGATCCTCTGGGACCTGTGGGGCTGCCTGACCGACGACCCGGCAGTGTCCGACCCGGCAGTGTCCGAACAGGACGCCGCAGCCGCCGACGAGCTGGCCGCGCTGCTCCAAGACCCCGACAGCGCCGACGTGAGCGCAATCTTCACCACCGACCCCTACCGCGTGCCACCGGTGATCACGTCCATCGACCAGACCACCCTGGCACCGGTGGAGGTCACACTGCGCTGAGCCACCTCTGTCCACGACGGACAGTCCCCGGTGGACGCTCCTGCATGCCCGTCTCGCCCGCGGCCACCGTGACCCCGCCGCCCGCGAGCGCCCGATCCGCGACGGGCCGGCCGCCACCGGGGGCGAGCCGGCGCGGGTCGATCCTCGACCGCCGGCCCGGCGCATCCCCGACTCCCGACGCCGGCCGCGCCCAGGCCGCAGGCGCTCGACCGCCCGGCGGTCGACGCGACGCTACGGGGCGCGGACGCTCGATGCGAGCGGGTCGGTGCCGCACGTTCGCCCTCCCACTGCCGCACGTTTCCGCGGCCACTGCCTCGCGTCTCCCCGGTCACCGCCTCGCGTCTACGGGGCGGGGGCGTCGAGGGGGCGGGTGGGGCGGCGGGTGGTTGGGCAGGCCGGTGGTTGAGCGGGGCCTCATTTCTTCAACCGACGTTTGACGGTGAAGATAACGGTGTTTTGGTGAGTCGGGCAAGACAGGTTCACTCGATCGGGTTCGGGGTGTCGGGCGAAACCGCAGGTCGGAGGGAGTGGGGTGATCGTCGCCCCGTCCACCACACTGAACGTCATGACCTCTCCCGAGCACCTCGACGTCGTGATCGTGGGCGCCGGGCTCTCCGGTGTCGGCGCGGCCTTCCGCCTCCGCACCGAGTGCCCCGGCAAGTCCGTCGCGATCCTCGAAGCCCGCGACACCCTGGGCGGCACGTGGGAGGTGTTCCGGTACCCCGGCGTCCGGTCCGACTCCGACATGTTCACCCTCGGCTACCCGTTCCGCCCCTGGCGCGAGGCGGCGGCGATCGCGGACGGGCCGTCGATCCTCCGGTACATCCGGTCCACGGCCGCCGAGTTCGGCATCGACCGGCTCGTGCGCTACCGCACCAAGGTCGTCGCGGCCGACTTCGACACCGGGACGGCCCGCTGGACGCTCACCGTCGCCACCGACGGCACGACGAGAACGATCACCTGCGACTTCCTCTACACCTGCGCCGGCTACTACGACTACGACCACCCGCACGACCCGGCCCTCCCGAACCTCGACGCGTTCCGCGGCGTCGTCGTCCGACCCCAGTTCTGGCCCGACGACCTCGACTACGCCGGCAAACGGGTCCTCGTCATCGGCAGCGGCGCGACGGCGGTCACGCTCGTGCCCGCCATGGCGCGCACCGCGGCCCACGTCACGATGCTCCAGCGCTCGCCCACGTGGATCGGCGTGGTCCCCGGGCGCGACCGCCTCGCCGACGCCGCCCGCGCCGTCCTGCCCGCGACCGCCGCCCACCGCCTGGTCCGCGCCAAGAACATCCTGGTCAACCTCGCCTTCTACCAGTTCTGCCGCCGCCTGCCGAAGGCCGCGCGCAAGCTCCTCACCGGCCTGTCCGCCCAGGTCCTCGACGCCCGGACGGTCCGCGAGCACTTCACCCCGACCTACGACCCGTGGGACCAGCGGCTGTGCGCGAGCCCCGACGCCGACCTCTTCCACGCGCTCAAGGACGGCCGGGCGTCGGTCGTCACGGACCACGTCGACACGATCACCCCCGACGGCGTGCGGCTGAGGTCGGGGCGGGAACTCGCGGCCGACGTCGTCGTCACCGCCACCGGTCTGCGGCTGCTCGCCCTGGGCGGCATCGCGCCGAGCGTCGACGGCCGCCGCGTCGAGCTGTCCGAGCAGTTCGTCTGGCGCGGCGCGATGATCACCGGCCTGCCGAACTTCGCGGTCTGCCTCGGCTACACGAACGCGTCCTGGACGCTGCGCGCCGACCTGACCTCACGCCTGGTGTGCCGGGTCCTCAACCACATGGACGACCGCGGTTACGCCTCCGTCGTCCCCACGCCGAAGCGCCCGCCGGTCCCGCGCCCGCTGCTCGACCTCGCCTCCGGCTACGTCCAGCGCGCCATCCACGCGTTCCCGCGCCAGGGCGACCGCGGCCCGTGGCGGGTGCGGCAGAACTACCTGCTCGACTCGGTCACCACGCTGCGCGGCAACCTGGACCGCGACCTCGTCGGCACGGCCCGATCGTAGGCAACCCCTCCCCGGCACGGCGCGTCCTTGTCCCCGTGGACGCGAGCGACGATCACCCGGTGGACGCGACGGACGGCCGCCCGGCCGGGCGGGTCGCGGCACGGCGACGCGGGCCCGCGTGGGCGGGGTGGGCGATCGGCGTGCCGATGAACCTGGCCCTCGGCGTGGCCGGCCACTACCCGATGGTCGCGCTGTGGCTGCTCGGCACGGCGGTCGTGCAGGAATCGGGCTGGGCCACGCCCGACCCGACCCTGCTCGACGACGGCTGGTTCCCGATCGTGCTCGTCGTGGGCGTGACGTGGCTGTTCTTCCTGCCGGTCGTGGTGGGGCTCAACCTCGTCGTCACGCGCGTCACGGCGGTGCGACGGCCGCCCTACCGACTGGCCGCCGCCCTGCTGCCGGCGGTGCCGTTCGCCTACGAGGTGGTCACGGCAGCTTGACGCCGGTCAGCTCCGCGCACGCGTCGAGCAGGCGGTCCTGGACCTCGACGTCGTAGGCGGCGGGGTTGGCGCGCAGCTCCTCGCGCCACTTGAAGTAGCGGCCGGTGACGGTGGCGGCGGGCTCGTCGCTCGTCGCCAGCCACACCTGGGTGTCCGCGCCCTTCGGCAGCTCGTCGGTCGCGCCGGGGCCGCCCAGCTTGGTCTTGATCCAGCCGGGGTCGACCGCGTTGCTCAGCACGTAGGTCCACCGGCGCGCCACCGCGAACGCCAGCACCACGTCCAGCAGCTTCGAGTCCGAGTACGCCTGCATGCCGTGCCACGGCCCGCGCTCGTGCTGGAGGTCGTCGAGGTCCGCCACGCCCTGCGCCTCCAGCCCCGACGTCAGGTAGACCAGCCGCCGGGGCCGGGGCATCAGGGCCGTGAGCAGGTACGGCGCCAGCACGTTGACCTGGAACAGCAGCTCCAGGCCGTCCTCGGTGACGGTGCGCTCGGCCAGGCCGCCGCCGAGCCCCGCGTTGTGGATCACCACGTCGAACCGCCCGGCGGCGTCGGCCAGCTCCCGCGTCTGCGCCAGCGACGCGAGGTCGCCGACGACCACGTCGGCCGCGCCGGGCACGGCGGCCAACGCGTCCTCGGCCCGGGCGGCGTCGCGCGCGTGCAGCACGACCCGGTGCCCGAGCGAGACCAGCGTCGCCGCCGTCTCCCGACCGATACCGTCCGACGACCCCGTGACCAGAACGCTCACCATGCGGCGGAGCCTACCTGGGAGCGTTCCCAATCGCCGTTCAGCCGATCACCTGCCACCCGGCGAGTTGCGCGGCGGGCCAGCCCGTGTTGCCGGTGAACCGCAGCCGCACGTACCGGGCGCGCAGCCCGGACGGCAGCGCGACGGTGACGGCGTTGCCGGCGGCCGGGTCGAACACGTACCCGGTCGCGCCCAGCGCGGTGGCGAACGCCGAGCCGTCCGACGACGCCTCCACCGCGATCGTCTGCGTGCGCCTGCCCCACGCCGGGTTCGGCGGCAGGCTCAGCACCATCCGGCGCGGCGCGGCGACCGCGCCCAGGTCGACCTGGATCCACTGCGGGAACGCCTGGTTCGCGCTCTCCCAGTAGCTGTGCGGGTCGGCGTCCACGGCGAAGTGGCTGCCGTAGTGCTGGGTCTGGCTGCTCTGCGCGGTGGGCCTGCCGGCGGCGAGGTCGCGTTCCGCCGGGGGCGTGTCGGTGAGCACCGGCCTGGTCGGGCGGACCGCGGTCAGCGGGATCAGGCCCTTGAGCATCCGGCCGCCGTCGCCGGTGAGCCGCAGGTAGTAGTCCGACGAGCACCGCGTGCCGTCCTCGTCCAGCGCGAGGAACCCGGAGCCGACCGGGATGCCCGCCTGCGTCTCCGGCGTCTTGGCGATCTGGTTGGCCTCGTTGTACTCGTCGAACATCGAGATGTAGATGCCCTGCACGCCCAGCCGGACCATGTTGTAGAACTGCCGCCACATGAAGTCGCCGTGCGCGCGGTGCCGCCGGGACAGGTCGCCGGGCAGCACGCACGGCTGGTAGTCGATGCCGAGCCGCGTGCACTCGGCCTGGTCCGGCGAGTTCACGTTGGTGTGGAAGTGGTCGGCGTCGGCCACCGTGCCGATCCGGCCGACCATCCACGGCGACAGCATGTGGAAGCTGCGGTAGACCTGCGCGAAGCCCGGCCGCGAGTCCTCGACCTCGCGCCGCCAGTGCGTCGGCACGCCGCCGATCAGGTACACGCCCTGGCCCTTGAACCAGTCGACGACGTCCTGGCACTGCTGCGGGGTGAACGGCCGGCCGGGGTCGTTGAAGCCGAAGCCCCAGACGCACACCACCGGTTTGCCGTTCTGGCGGGCGTACATGGGGGAGGAGGTGTACGCCCGCATCTTGTCGATCCAGTCGGCCTTGATCTCCGACTGCATGTTCGTCCAGTTGGTGACGTCGTACATGATGTAGAACTTCACGCCGTGCGCCTCGGCCGCGCGCCGGACGTGGGCGGTGACGGCGTCGCGGATCGGGCCCTCGCCGCCGGTCGGGTTGAACCGCTGGAGGGCCGCGGTGTCGCAGCCGTACTCCCGCATCCACCGGAAGTGGACGTCCACGGTGGAGTAGTCGTGGTTGGAGAAGACGGTCGCCGGCCGGCCGTCGCCGAGCGCGCCGAACGCGGTCGCGTACTGGTTCGGGTAGTCGGTCATGTCCGGCCAGGCCATCAACGCGTGGTTGGCCGGCGAGGGCGGCCGGCCCCAGTCGTGGCTCCAGTGCCACCAGCCGTTGATCGGCGAGTTGTCGCCCCGGGCGGCGAACCAGCCCTGGTAGCCGACGGTGATCTTGCCGACCACGTCGCCCGGCGGGCTCGCGGCGGCGGCCGGGCTCGACGTGGTGGTGGCGAGGGCGGAGGCGGCCAGGGCCGACCCGATGAACGTCCTGCGTGACAGGGACACCGCACGCTCCTTCGTTGGAGGGACGGCATCAGCATGCAAGAAGTGAGCAGCGTCACGCAATAATTCGACAAACCGGGATTCTCGGGTCGGACCGGGACGAGGCCGCGCCAGGTGGGCGACCAGTTCGGCGGCCGACCGGAACCCGGTTCACGCGGCGACCCCGGCCTTCGGCCGTGCGCGGGCCAGCAGCACGCCCCCGATCACGACCGCGCCGCCGACCGCCGTGTGCCACCCCACCGGCTCGTCGAGCAGCACCGCGCCGAGCGCCGTCGACCACAGCGGCGCGACGTAGGTGACGGTGGACGCCACCGCCGGACCGGCCGCGCGGATGACGTCGAGGTTCAGCACGTACGCCAGGCCCGTGCCGACCGCGCCCAGCACCGCCAGCGCCACGACGGCCCCCGTGCCCGGCCACGCCGGCGGCCCGCCCGCGAACGGCGCGACCAGCGCCAGTTGCAGGGTCGCGCAGGTGATCTGCACGGCCGACAACGCGCTCGCGCCGTGCCCGCCGCCGGCGAAGAACCGGCGGGTGTAGGCGAACCCCGCGCCGTAGCAGGCGGTCGCGGCGAGGCAGGCGAGGCCGCCTTCGAGCAGGTCGCCCGACAGCCCGCGCCACGCGCCGAGCACGACGAGCACCCCGGCGAAGCCCGTCCCGAGCCCGGCCAGGCGGGTCCGGGTGATCCGCTCGCCCGGCACGACGAGCAGCACGAACACCAGCGTGGCCAGCGGCGTGGTGGCGTTCAGCACCCCGGCCGGCACCGAGCCGACCAGCGTCTCGCCGTGCGCGAGCAGCGTGAACGGCACGGCGTTGAGCAGCGCCGCCACCACCGCCGCGTGACCCCACGTGCGCCGGTCCCGCGGCACGGCGGAGCCGCCCGCCAGGCACATCGCCCACAGCGCGAGCGCGCCGAACAGGCAGCGGGACAACGCCACCCACACCGGCGGCACGCCCGCGTCCACCGCCACCTTGATCAACGCGAAGCTGCCGCCCCAGATCGCGGACAGCAGCAAGAACTTCCCGGACGTCTGCACCTGGGGGAGGATCGCCGCGCCTGCGAGGATGAGTCCAACAAGTGCCCGACACCGATCCATGAGAGCGGCTCATGACGTTGAACTTCGCGCAGCTCCGCGCGTTCCTCGCGGTGGTGGACGAGGGCGGCTTCGGCGCGGCCGCCGAGGCGCTGGGCGTGACCCAGTCCGCCGTGTCGCACGCCGTCGCCGCGCTGGAGCGCACGCTCGGGCACCCCGTGCTGGTCCGGCGCGGCGCGCCGCCCCGGCCGACCGCGTTCGGCGTCGAGGTCGTGGCGCACGCCCGTGCCGCGGTGGCCGCGTCGGCGGCGATCACGGACCTGGCCGCCCGGCGGGGCGGGGCGGCGCGCGGCACGGTGAAGCTGGCCGCGCCGCCGACCGTGTGCCAAGGGCTGCTGCCGGACCTCATGACGCGGTGGGGCGCGGAGTTCCCGCACGTGCGGGTCCGGGTGTTCGAGGGCGAGGACGACGAGGTGGCCGAGTGGCTGGCCAACGGCACGGTCGAGGCCGCCGTCGTGGTCGACCCGCCCGGCGGGGACGGCGTGCCGGTGGGGGAGGACGCGTTCCACGCCCTGCTGCGGGCCGACCACCCGTTGGCCGGGGTCGGCGAGGTGCACGTGGCGGACCTGGCCGACGACCCGTTCCTGCTGTCGTGCGGCGGGTGCGAGCGGCACGTGCGGCAGGTGCACGCGGGCCTGCCGTTCGACCCGCTGCACCGGGTGCGGGAGCTGGGCACGCTGCTCGCGATGGTCCGGGCCGGGGTCGGCGTGTCGGTCGTGCCGGGGCTGGTGGCGTCGATGCTCGTGCCGGGCCTGGTCCTGGTCGCGCTGCGGCCGAGGGTGGTGCGCCGGCTGGTGCTGAGCGGGCCGCCGGGGCGGGAGTGGCACCCGGCGGTCACCGCGCTGGTCGACTCCGTGCGGCGCACCTGAGCGCGGCGACCTCATCGCCCGGCGGGGCCGCCGCGGGTGTGAGCGGCGGGCGGGTGTGAGCGGCGGCCGAGTTTGATCCCGGCCCGGCGGGCAACTCCCGGCCCATGACGAGAGGCGCGCGAGCGGCGCTGGTGCTCGGCCTGGGGATCGGCGGGTTCGTGGACGGCATCGTCGCCCACCAGCTCCTGGGCCGGCACCACGTGCTGTCCGGGTGGCACCCGGACGACCTGCACCTGAACATGCTCGGCGACGGGCTGTTCCACCTGCTGTGCCTGCTGCTGGTGGTGGTCGGCGTGGCCGCCCTCAACCGGGCGGGCACGCTGCCGGGCCGGGTGCTGTGGGGTGGCGTGCCGGCCGGCTGGGGCGTGTTCAACCTGGTGGAGGGGATCGTCGACCACCAGGTGCTCGGCATCCACCACGTGCGCAGCGGCCCCCACGAGGTCGCCTACGACCTCGGGTTCCTCGCCCTGGGCGCGGCGCTGGTCGTGGTGGGCGGGCTGCTGCTGCGGGAACGGGCGCGCCGGTGAGCGGCGTGCGGGAGCGGTTGCGGCGGGCCGCCCGGGACGTGTTCGGGTGGGCCGAGCTGCGCGACGAGCAGATCGACGCCATGGAGCAGGTGCTGGCGGGCCGTGACGTGTTCGTCGTGCTGCCCACCGGCGCGGGCAAGTCGGCGGTCTACCAGGTGCCCGGCGTGCTGCTGGACGGCCTGGTCGTCGTCGTGTCGCCGTTGATCGCGTTGCAGCGCGACCAGGTCGCGGCGCTGCGGGAGAACGGCGCGCCGCGCGCCGAGCTGGTCAACTCGGGACAGTCCGACGCGGACAACGAGGCCGCGTGGGAGGCCGTCGCGCGCGGTGAGGTGCGGTACCTGTTCGTCGCGCCCGAGCAGCTGGCCAAACCCGAGGTGCTGGAGCGGCTGGGCGAGCCGGCGCTGGTCGTGGTGGACGAGGCGCACTGCGTGTCCGCGTGGGGTCACGACTTCCGGCCCGACTACCTGCGGCTGGCGGCGGCGGTGGAGCGGGTGGGCCGGCCGCCCGTGCTCGCGCTGACCGCCACGGCGGGCACGACCGTGCGCGAGGACGTGATCACCCACCTGGGCATGCGTGACCCGGTCGTGGTGGCCGTGGGGTTCGACCGGCCCAACCTGTCGCTGGAGGTGCGCGCGTTCGTCGGGGACGACGAGAAGCGGCGCGCGGTGCTGGAGTGGGTGCGGGACGCGCCGAAACCGGGCCTGGTGTACGTGGCCACGCGCAAGGACGCCCGCCGGTACGCCGACGACCTCGTCGCCGCCGGGGTGGACGCGCAGCCCTTCCACGCGGGGATGAAGGCAGCCGACCGGGAACGGGTGCAGGACGCGTTCATGCGCGGCGAGGTCGACGTGGTGGTGGCGACGTCCGCGTTCGGCTTGGGCATCGACAAGCCGGACGTGCGGTTCGTCGCGCACGCCTCCGCGCCGGGCTCGCTGGACGCCTACTACCAGGAGATCGGCCGGGCGGGCCGGGACGGCGAGCCGGCGCTGGCGGTGCTGTTCTACCGGCCGCAGGACCTGGGGCTGCAACGGTTCCTCCAGTCCCGGCACACCGACCGCGACGGGCTCGTGGAGCTGGCCGCGTTCGTGCGCGACCACCCCGGGCTGCGGGTGACCGAGCTGGCGCGGGAGAGCGGGCGGTCCCGGCGCACGGTCACCACGGGGGTGAACCTGCTGGAGCGGGTCGGCGCGGTGGAGGCCGCCAAGGCCCGGTTCCGGGCGGTGGTCGAGCCGGAGCGGGCGGCCGACCTGGCGGTCGCGGAGGCGGAGCGGCTGCAACGCCTGGACCGGTCGCGGATCGAGGTGCTGCGGGCGTACGCGGAGACCAGGGCGTGCCGGCGGCAGCACCTGCTCGGGTACTTCGGCGAGGTGCTGGAGCGGGCGTGCGGCAACTGCGACACGTGCGCGCGGGGCGAGGCGGGCACCGGCATCTCGGCCAACCCCGAGTACCCGGCGCAGTCGCGGGTGGACCACGCCGAGTTCGGCTCCGGGACGGTGGTGCAGAGCGAGGCCGACCGGATCACCGTGCTGTTCGAGGACGTCGGTTACAAGACGCTGTCGCTGGAGGCCGTGCACGCGGCCGACGTGCTGGGCCGGCACCCGGACCCGTGACCCGGTCCGCCGTCCCGCCGGGGTCAGCCCACGTCGACGCCGACCGGCATGCCGGTGAGCGGCAGCCCGGAGGCGAGCGCGAGAGCCGCCGCCGCGGGCGGGTAGGCCAGCTCGCCCAGGCCGCCGATCGGGGCGTCCGACGCCACCGGCACCACGTCGATGTCCGGCACCCGGTCGATGCGCGCCCACGCGTAGTCCCGGAACGACGACTGGGCGACCCGGCCGTCCCGCACGGTGATCTGCGCCCCGAACACGGTGGACAGCGCGTCCACGACCCCGCCCTCGACCTGCGCCCGCACCCCGGACGGGTGCAGCACCGGCCCCACGTCCACGGCCGCCGTCACCCGGCGGACCCGGCCGTCGGCGGCGTCGGCGACCACGGCGATCACCGACCCGTACTCCTCGTGGCACGCCACCCCGCGGGTCACGCCCGGCCGTGCCCGCCCGGCCCGCGCCGCCGCCGCGTCCAGCACCCGCCGCAGGCGCGAGTCGGCGGGCAGCAGCCGGCGTCGCAGCTCCACCTGGTCGAGCCCGGCCCGGCGGCCCAGCTCGCCCAGGAAGACCTTCTCGGCGAACTGGAAGTGGCCCGAGTACACGGCGCGCCAGAACCCGGTGCGCAGCGGCGAGCCCTTCAGGGCGACGTCCACCCGGCCCGCCACCCCGTACGGGAAGTGGTCGCCGGCCGCCTTGACGACGGCGGGGTTGGCGAAGAACGGCGCGACGGACAGCGGCCACGTCGCGACGCCGTGCGCCCGCCACGTCGGCACACCCGCCGCGTCCACCACGGCGGACAGCCGGTGCACCGACATCGGCCGGTACGAGTCGTGCCGCATGTCGTCGTCCCGGGTCCACAGCACGCTCACCGGCGCGCCCACCGCCCGTGAGCAGGCGACCGCCTCCAGCACCGGGTCGGGTTCGATGCGGCGGCCGAACGCGCCGCCGGCCAGCGTCGCCTCGACCCGCACCGCCGCCTGGTCCAGCCCGAACTGCCGGGCCAGCGTCGCGCGCAGCGTGCCGGGGTCCTGGGTGGGCGTCCACACGGTGACGCCCGTGCCGGTCACGTGCGCGGTGGAGTTCATCGGCTCCATGGGCGCGTGCGCCAGCAGCGGCAGCCGGTACGTGGCCTCGAACGCCACCGGTCCGGGCGCCCCGGGCACGGCGGGCAGCGCGGCCTCCAGCTCCGCGAGCCACTGCCGGCTGTCCGCGGTGGGCGTGCCGCCGCGCCACGTCACCCGCAACGCCTCCCGGCCGCGCAACGCCTCCGGCGTGGACCGGGCGATCACCGCCACCCCGCCCTGACCGGCCGTGGCCGGGTCGAGCGGCGTCACCGCGACCACACCGGGCACCGCGCGCGCCGCGGCGTCGTCCACCCCGTCGACCAGCGCGCCGATCCACGGCGGCCGGAGCACGACGGCGACCAGCGCGCCCGGCGGGCGGGTGTCGATGCCGTACCGGGCCCGGCCGGTGACGATCGCCCGGGCGTCCACCCGGCCCGCGCGCGTGCGGCCCAGCAGCCGCCACCGCTCCGGCGGGGTCAGCGTCACCGGCACGGTCGTCGGGTCCAGCGCCGCCGCGTCCCGCACCAGGCTCGCGTACCGCAGCACCCGGTGGCCGTGGCGGACCGCGCCGTCCCGCGCCGCGCACTCCTCGACCGGCACGCCCCACCGGCGCGCGGCGGCCGCGACGAGCAGGCAGCGGGCGGTGGCGGCGGCCCGGCGCAGCGGCTCGTGCAGCTGCCGGGCGGAGAACGAGTTGCCCACGCCCTGCGGCCCGAACCGGGCCGGGTCGCCGTGCGCCTGCTCCAGCCGCACGTCGTCCACCTCGACCATCAGCTCCTCGGCCACCAGCAGCGCCACCACGGTGCGCACGCCCTGCCCGGAGTCCGGTTTGGGCGCGGTCGCGGTGATCCGGCCGCGGTCGTCCAGCCGCACGAAAGCGGAGGGCGCGAACCCGTCCGCCGCCTCCGCCGCGCCCGGCCGGGACAGCGGCACGGACACGACGAGCACGCCGCCGAGGAAGGTCCGCCGACTGATCGTCACCGCTCGCCCCGCTTCCACCGCGCGGCCAACCGGACGGCCGCCCGGATCCGGGTGTACGTGCCGCAGCGGCACACGTTGTCGCGCAGCGCGGCGTCGATCTCGTCGTCGTCCGGGTCGGGGTTGGCGGCCAGCAGCGCGACCGTCGACATGATCTGGCCGGGCTGGCAGTAGCCGCACTGCGCGACGTCCAGCTCCAGCCACGCCCGCTGCACGGGGTGGTCGCCGTCCTCGGACAGGCCCTCGATGGTGGTGATCCGCTTGCCCTGCGCCTCGGCCACGGGCGTGACGCACGGCCGCGCCGCCGCGCCGTCCACCAGGGACGTGCACGCGCCGCACGCGCCCACGCCGCAGCCGTACTTGGGGCCGAGCAGGCCGAGCCGCTCCCGCAACGCCCACAGCAGCGGCGTCTCGCCGGGCACGTCCACCTCGCGCCGCTCGCCGTTGACGTGCAACCGATACCGCCCCATCGCGGCCCCCTTCGCGTTCGGCCGCGTCCCATCGTGGTGGGGTGTCGATCGGTGTGCAATCAATCGTTCAGTCGTGCGCCGTCGACGCCGGTACGGCCGACAGGCGGTTGCGGTCCCGGCGCGCCGCAGGACTCCCGCACGGTCAGGCTCGGCCACAGGGCGACGCGGTGCACCGGGCGGTCCAGCGGGTCGGCGGCGCGGGCCAGCGCCAGCTGCGCGGCCAGCGCGCCGACCCGGTGCTTCTGCGGCCGCACGGCGGTCAGCGGCGGGTCGGAGGCGGCGGCCACCTCGTCGTCGTAGGACACCACCGCCAGGTCGCCCGGCACGTCCCAGCCCCGGTCGCGGGCCCGGTGCAGCAGCCCGATGGCCTCGCGGTCGGCGTGCACCAGCAGCGCCCGCACCCCGGCCCGCGCGCACCGGTCCAGCACGTCGTCGCAGGCCCGTGCCCATCCCGGCGACCCGTACGACGGCACCTCCACGGCGGGCGCGCCGTCCGCCGGGAGGCCGAGCGCCGACACCGCCGCCGTCCACCCGGCCCGGATCGCCGCCCGGTGCGGGCTCGGCCGCGACAGCACCAGCCCGACGCGCCGGTGCCCCAGCGCCGCGAGGTGTCGCACCGCGAGGCCCGCGCCCGACGCGTGGTCGGTCACCGCGGCGTCCAGCCCGATCAGCGGCAGCTCCGGCGGCGGCACCCGTTCCACCAGCACCACCGGCACCCTCAGCCCGGCCAGCCAGCGCAGCAGGTCCAGCCCGGCGGTGCTCGGCGCGACGAGCAGCGTGCGCACGCCCCGTTCCAGCAGCTTCGCCACCTGCCGCCGGTCCTCGGCCGGGTCGTAGCAGGAGGTGCGCAACGCCAGCCTCCCGCCCGCGGCCGTCACGGCGGTCTGCGCGCCCTGGATCACGGCCGGCCAGTAGTAGTCCTCGGACGGCGTCACCATGCCCACCAGGACGTGCGGCGCGCGCGGGGCCGGGTCGCCGCGGTGGGGCAGCGTGACGCCGCCGTGCACGCGCGCCACCAGGCCGCGGTCGGCCAGCGCGGTCACGTCCCGGCGGACGGTCACCGCCGTCACGCCCAACCGCTCCACCAGGTCGGCGAGCCGGACCACGCCCTCGGCCCGCACCGCCGCGAGGATCAGGTCACGCCGCTGAGCCGCGAGTCGCATTGTCGGTTCCGATCGACTTTGATCGTTCCTGTTCGGTTCGTTGACCTTGGACTATGCCACGGACTGGAGTGGATCCACAGGACTCCACCAGGGGGACGGCACTCCCGACCCGAACCGGCCGGACCACCGCCCCAACATCACCCAACACACCACCCGCAAACCCTCGCCGCACCGCCCGCCCGCCACCGCCCGCCCGCCACCGCCCGCCCGCCACCGCCCGCCCGCCACCGCCCGCCCGCCACCGCAGAACCAGCCGCCCAGCCGTCGCCGACCACCGCCGCCACCCACCGTCGCCGCCGAAGCGCACACGTCGCCCGGCACGACGGTCCCGTCCCCGATCCCCCTTCCGACGAGGAGGCACCCCATGGACCCATCGGGCAGGCTCACCCGCAGGAAGCTGCTCACCGCGGCCGGCGCCGCGGTCGCGGGCAGCGCGCTCGGCGCCGGCGTGGCCGCGGCGGACGCCACCATCGGCGTCGACCCCACCGCCGACAACGGCACGTGGGAGGGCTGGGGCACCTCCCTGGCGTGGTGGGCCACCGTGTTCGGCGACCGCGACGACCTCGCCGACCTGTTCTTCACCACCAAGACCGTGACCTACAACGGCACGGCGCTGCCCGGCCTCGGGCTGACCATCGCCCGCTACAACCTGGGCGCGTCGAGCTGGAACGCGGTGAACGGCGAACGGATGGTCGCCTCGCCGAACATCCCCCGCTTCAAGCAGGTCGAGGGGTTCTGGCAGGACTGGACCAACGAGGACCCGACCTCGTCGGCCTGGAACTGGAACGCCGACGCCAAGCAGCGCGCGATGCTGGTCAAGGCCACGCAGCGGGGCGCGATGAGCGAGCTGTTCGCCAACTCGCCGATGTGGTGGATGTGCCTGAACCACAACCCGTCCGGCGCGGCGGACGCGGCCGACACCAACCTCCAGCCGTGGAACCACCGGCAGCACGCCCTGCACCTGGCCGCCACCGCGCGCCGCGCCCGCGACCAGTGGGGCGTCACCTTCCGCACCGTCGACCCGTTCAACGAGCCGTCCTCGGCGTACTGGCACGCCAACGGCACGCAGGAGGGGTGCCACATCGACGCCACCACCCAGCGCAGCGTCCTGGCGCACCTGCGCGCCGAGCTGGACCGCCAGGGCCTGACCGGGACGTGGGTCGCCGCGTCCGACGAGACGAGCTACGACCTCGCCCGCACCACCTGGAACAGCTTCGACGCCACCACCAAGGGGTTGGTGCGGCAGGTCAACGTGCACGGCTACCAAGGGCTGGGCGGCCGGCGCGACCTGCTGGCCGACGACGTCCGCGCGGCGGGCAAGGTGCTGTGGAACTCCGAGCACGGCGACGGCGACGGCTCCGGCATGCAGACGGCCCGGTGCCTGCTGATGGACTTCCGCTGGCTCAAGCCGACCGCCTGGTGCTACTGGCAGGTGATGGACCCGACCTCCGGCTGGGGCGCGATCCGCTACGACGGCGGCACCGGCCAGGCGGGCGCGGTGGAGACGAAGCTGTACGTGCTGGCCCAGTTCACCCGGCACATCCGCCCCGGCATGCGGATCCTCGGCACCGGCGTGGACTACGCCGTCGCCGCCCACGACGCGGCCGCGCGCCGCCTGGTGATCGTGGCGGCCAACACCGGGGCGGCGCAGACGCTGACGTTCGACCTGTCCCGGTTCGGCCAGGCGCCGGACGGCGCGGTGACCCGGTGGTCCACGCTCACCTCCGGACCGGGGGACCGGTACGCGCGCCGCCAGGACCAGCGGGTGTCGGGCAGGCTCCTGCGGGTGCCGTTCGCGGCCGGCGCGGTGCAGACGGTCCAGGTGGACGGGGTGGTCCGGTGAGGGCGGCGGTCCTGGTGGCGGCCGTGCTCGCCGCGACGCTGGTGCAGCCCGGTGTCGCGCACGCCGCGCCACGCGTCACCCTGCTGTCCGACACGCTGCTCGACCAGTCGGCGCTGTACTTCGTGTCCTACGACGGCCTGGTGAACAACAACGCGTTCCAGGACGCGCTGATCACCTACAACGGTCACCAGTACGCCGCCTGGTACACCTCCACCCGCAACGCCGTGGTGGCGCGCCGCCCGCTGGGCGGGGCGTGGGAGAAGGCCGTGCTGCCGCACCAGCTCGGCACGAACGACTCGCACAACGTGATCTCGCTGGGCATCTCGCCCCAGGACGGCGCCCTGCACGTCGCCATGGACACGCACAACTCGCGGCTGTACTACGCGAAGTCCGTCGCGGGCCTGGCGTCGCAGCCGGGTTCCTTCCGGTGGTCGCCTTCGGTGTTCGGCGCGGTGCAGCGGACCCTGGGCGGCGTCGAGCTGGGCAACATGACCTACCCGCAGTTCGTGGTCACGCCCGAGGGCGCGTTGCAGTTCAGCTACCGCACCGGCGGTTCGGGCAACGGCGTGAACGAGCTGGCGGAGTACACCGGCGGCACGTGGCGGAGGCTGGGCGCGTGGTCGTCGGCGACCGGCGACTACACCGGGCCGAACGGCGTCGTCTCCACCACCCGCAACATGTACCTGCACGGCCTCACCTACGACCGACGCGGACGGCTGCACGCCGCGTTCACGTGGCGCGAGGGCAACACGGGCGTGCTGTGCCACCCCGGGGGCCTGACCAACCACGACACCGGCTACGTCTACAGCGACGACCGGGGCCGCACGTGGCGCAACGGGGCGGGCGCGGTCGTCGGGACCACGGGCGGCACGCGGGTCTCCGTGACCTCGCCGGGCCTGGTCGTCGACCCGCTCGACCCGAACCACGGGCTGATGAACCAGGAGGGCCAGAACGCGGACTCCGCCGGCACGCCGCACGTGGTGATCAGCTACGTGCCGGGCCGGTTCACCCAGTGCGTGTCGAACTACGCGCAGCAGCGCGCCCAGTACGGCCGCACGTTCCACGTCGTGCGCGACGCCGACGGCACGTGGACCAAGCGGGAGGTGCCGGTGCCGCCGGGCAGCACGCAGCGCACCAAGCTCGTGTTCGACCGGGACGACAACGCCTACCTGGTGATGCCGCGCGGCCGGATCGTGTCGGCGAGCCGGGTGAGCGGGTGGACGGACTGGGCGCTGGTGTTCGACCAGCCGTCGATGAACGCGTTCGGCGAGGTCAACGTGGACACGTCCCGGGTGGCCGCGGACGGGGTCCTGTCGTTCCAGTACCAGCAGCGCTCCAGCGGCACGACGCCGTCGCCGATCCGGGTGGCGGACTTCCGCCTGGGCTGACGGCGGCCGGGGCGACCGGTGGTCCCGGCGACGGGACCACCGGTTCAGTAGCCGACGTACCCGGTGCCGGCGCTGATCCCGACCAGGCCCGGGTGGTTGCCGAAGCCGCCGTAGCGCGCGTAGGTGTAGCGGACGCCCGCGATGATGTTGTCGACCGGGGCGTAGATGTCGTCGTAGCCCGGCAGCTTGTACGCCTGGAACGTGGGGTCGATGCACTGCATCAGGCCCTTGGAGGGTGTGCCGCGGGCGGCGTTGGAGTCCCAGGTGTTGACGGCGTTGGGGTTGCCGTTGGACTCCTTGATGATGATCGTGTAGATCTCGTCGAGGCTGTCCTCGGTGATCGGGGTGCCGTTGGCGGCGAGCACCGCGATGGCCTCGCGGATCCAGCCCTCGATCTGGCGCTGCTTCGGCGGCTTGCGCGCCTCGGCGGCCTCGCGGGCCTCGCGCGCCGCCTGCTCCTCGGCCGCCTTGCGGGCCGCGTACCCGTCCTGCGCCACGCCGCTGGCCTGGTTGAACAGGTGCAGCGCGGCGAGCTGCTCCTGGCGGATGATCCGGGCGGTCTCGGACCCGAGGTCCACCGCGTGCCGGGTGTCCACCTTGCCGGTGCGGACCGTGTCGTCCGGGACGCCGCCGAGGTCCGCGCCGCCCGCCATCGGGCTGAACGGCCCGTTCATCGCGTAGGCGGCCGCGCCGGAGCCGGACACGATGCCGACGGCCACCGCCACCCCGGCGATGCGCCGGGGGAGCACCTTCTCGGCCTCCGCCCGGTGCGCGCCCTTGTAGCCGGGCGGCGGGGGCGGGACCCGGAAGGTGGTCTGCCCGGGTTTGTTCTTGTGACGGACGTGCCGTGCCAAGGGTGCAGCCTCCTGCGGTCGGGGAACTCCGTCACCGGACCTGGCGGGGGATCCAGGTGGACGTGGGCCGCGTCGGGGGAGTCGGGCCCGTGTCCTGTCGGTGATGGAACCGTGATCTGCGGCAGGGAACGTAACCGTTCGTGTTTCAAAGAGGCAAGGAAACGGCAATAATGGGTGACGTGCGTCACGTTTCCTGCGTCTCGTAACTACTCTCTGTTGTACCGGGTCGCGGCGGAGCGTCAGGGCGGTATCTAACGGGTGTACGGACTGGTCGTGACCGGTCCGTCCGGACGGCGACGACGCGGAACGACCCGAACCGGATCGTCCGCGCGGCTACAGTCGGAAGTCCTGCGTCCCGCCGGAGCGGCGTGCGACGAGCCCGGTCCGCGTGGGGGGAGTCCGGTGGCGGAAGACGGTGCGACGGACCGATTATCGTCGGTCGACGTCGTGGACGAGCTGGTGAAGCTCCTGCAGGAGCTCACCGAGCGACCGCGGTTCGGCGAGCTGCCCGGCCGCCGGGCGGGCGCGCCGGCGCCGACCGCGGCATGCCGCTGGTCGCCCTGGTCCGGGGCGAGCGGGCCGACGGGCTGCTGCCCGCGCTGGCGTCGCACCTGCGCGGCGCGTACCCCGGCCGCGTGCCGCACGCCTACCACCGCTTCCCCGACCCGGAGCCGGACGCGGGCACGGCCGAGACCGCCACCTTGGAGGCGGTCGGCTCGGTGCTGGTGCACGTCGCGCGCGGCCTGGCGCACGGCGCCAACGCCCGCTACGGCCGGCACGAGTTCCGCCGCTTCGAGCTGGTCTACTGGCTGATGAACCAGCGCGTGGACGGTGCGAGCCCGGAGTCGGCGGCCACCCTGCTGACCCGGCTGCGGGAGCGGGACCTGAGCCGCCGCAGCGGCGACGACCTCAAGGACGTGCTCGACACCGCCGCCGACACCGCGCCGTGGTGGGTGCGGCTGGTGGTGCGGCTCGTGCCGTCCTTCCTGTTCCGGGCGAAGCTGCGCGGGGTCGTGCCGGGCAGCGAGTACCGGTGGCTGCTGCGCCAGCCCTACCTCGCGCCGCACGACCCCGGCACGTTCCTCGGCTTCGCCGAGCGGCTGACCTCCGCGCTGGTGCCCGGCCGCGGGGCCGGGCCGCGCGAGGACACCGGCCAGCTGGCCAAGCTGCTGGTCAACGCGTTCCTGGAGGACGTGCGGGCCGCCTACCGGCGGTCGTGGTGGCGGATCCGGTCGGCCCGCCGCACGGTCTACCCGGTGGTGCTGCTGGACGGCATCCGGCGCGACAACGGCGGCTACGCCCTGCTGAAGATCATCAACGACGTCCGCAACGACACCGGCGCGTTCGACCCGCTGGTGTTCATCAGCGGCAGCGCCAAGGTGCCGCCGGACGCGGAGACGACCGCCGAGCGCCGGCCCGCGCCGGTCGGCCAGGCGACCCACGCCTACGAGACGTGGGCGCGCAAGCTCGCCACCGACACCCGCGCCCGCCGCCCCACCGCCTGGTTCCTGCCGCTGCTGGCGCCGGACGTGGCGGTGGCGCGGGACGAGGCGACGCCGACGGCCACCCTGTCGGTGCGCCGGCCGCCGGTGTGGTCCCGCACGTCGGTGCTGCTGGTCGTGGCGCTGCTGGTGCTGGCGTCGTCGGCGACCCTCGGCTACCGGCACGTGCGGGAGCTGGCCGCCGAGGACGCCCGGTGGCGGCACGAGCACTGCGGCCTGGGCCGCGACAACCCGGACGCGCACACCCTGCTGCGCGTCGGCGACGACTGCGTGGGCGTCACCACGGGCCGCCTGCCGCTGTTCGGCGAGGCCGACCGCGAGGACCTCGACCGGTTCACCGCCGTGCAGGACCTGATCGTCCACCAGAACGAGCGGGTGGTGGAGGCGCACGAGCGCGACCCGGACCGGCCCTACGCGTCCGTGGTGTACGTGTCGGCGATGGGCGCGACCCGCGACGCGTTGAACAGCAACACCGCGAGGCTGGTCGGCGTCGCCGCCCGGCAGGCCCGCCTGCTCGACCGCACCGGGCCCGACGAGCCGCTGATCCGGGTGCTGCTGGGCAACGCGGGCTCGGCCATGCAGCACGGCGACGTGGTCGCCGACCGGCTCAAGGGCATGCTGGAGCGGGACAAGAGCATCGTCGGCGTGCTCGGCATGGCGTTGAGCAGCACGCCGACCAGGAACACGATCACCGAGCTGGGTGCGGTGGGCCTGCCGGTGGTCGCCGCGACCCTGTCGGACGACGCGATGCCCACCGCGTCGCGGATGTACTTCCAGATCTCGCCCACCAACGACCGGCAGGCGCAGGTCGCGGCGCGGTACGTGCGGGCGGCCCACCCGGACAAGCGGGGCGTGGTGGTCGTGCACTCCAGCGACGAGGCGGACTCCTACGCGGCGAACCTGCGCCTGGACGTGGGGGCGCGGTTCGCCGAGCTGGGCCTGGCCGTGCGGGAGTCGCCGTACCGGCCGGTGTCGGACGGGCAGGGCTCCGACGCCCGGCAGCTCGGCCGGGACCTGTGCGACGTGGCCGACGACGAGGTGGTGTTCTTCGCGGGCCGGCCCGCGGACTTCGGCAAGCTCCTGGACGGGGTGAGCGCCGGGTGCCGCACCGACCCGCCCGCGCTGCTGGCCGGCGACGACATCGCCCGCTACGCCGCCAACGACGCGTTGCGCGGCGAGCACCCCGAGATCCCGTTCGAGTACGTGTCGTTCGCGGTCGGCGCGCCGGGCTGCGGGGCGGCCACGGAGATGCACCAGACGCTGCGGGAGCTGGTGCCGGAGCAGTGCTCGGGCGACGCGAACCCGTCGCTGGACGGCCACGCCGCCCTCACCTACGACGCCCTCTACCTCTACGTGCACGCCATGATCCAGCTGGGCCGCATCCCCGTCTCGCCCGGCCACGTCTGGAAGGAGATGAGCGACGTCGGCGGCGCGCGGGCGCTGTCGGGGGAGAGCGGCGTGATCGACTTCGGGGGCGGGCAGGTGCCGATCGACAAGTTCCTGGCCGTGCTGCGGGTGTCCGACGGCCGGCCGCCCGAGGTGCTGGCCTCGTGCGGCGACTACCCCAACCGGCACGACGTGGACCTGCGGCGCGCGCCGTGGTGCCCGACCACGCCACGCTGACCGTGTCCGGCGAGGAGCCGGGCGCGGGGGTGTCCGGCGACCAGGTCGGCGGGCTCGGGCGGGGGGTTTCGGCGAGCAGGTCGGCCGGGACGGGCCCTCGACGGCGGGTGGCCGGGGCTGTTCGGTGGAATTGGGGCCGTCGACGGCGGGCGGCGCGGTGTGTCCGGCGGGGTCGGGGCGGGTGGCCCGGGGCGTTCGGCGGGGCGGGGCGGGCGGCGGGAGCACGGCGGTCCGGTATCGGCCCGGTGTCGGGCCGCAGCTTTGCGGCCGTGGCCGCGCGGACGCGGAGGACCATGGCCCGCGGTGGGTACTCGGCGTCGGCCCCGGGGTGGGCGAGGGGTGCTCGGCCAGCGGGCCGTGGCGGTCGGAGCCGCGCGGGTCTACCAGGCCGGGCGGGATCTGCACGTCCACGAGGTGGTCGACCGGAGGCTCGCGGAACCGCCCCCGCCGTCGCGGCCCGGCGACCTCGTGCCGCGGCCGCTGCCGTCGACCGTCCAGCGGGTCCCGCGCGCGCCGATGCGGGGACGCGCGGACGACCTGGCGTTCCTCCGCGACACCGTCGCCGCCGGCCGGCACGTCGTGCTGACGGGCCCGCGCGGCGCGGGCAAGACCCTGCTGCTCCAGCACGCGGCGAACACGGGCGCGCTGTCCGGCCGGGCCCTCGGCGACGGCGTGGGGGTGGTGTGGCTCGACCGCGACCCGGGGTCCGCCGCCGACGTCCTGCGGGAGATCGCGCACCGCTGCCACGAGGTCGGCGCGGGCACCGTGCTGCCCGAGGGCCTGGCGCGGGACGTGCTCGGCGCGGTGCGCGCCCTGGTCGTGCTCGACGGCGTCGACCTGCCGCCCGAGGAGGCGCGGCTGGTGCTGTCGGCGATGCCGCGCAGCGTGTTCGTGCTGTCGTCGCGGCGGGAGGACCTGTGGCCGCTGGGCGCGCAGCGGCCGCTGGGCGGGCTGCCGCTCGACGACGCGGTCGCGATGGTGCGCGACGAGCTGGGCGACCGGGTCGACCCCGACGCGGTGGCCGACGACTGGCGGGCGTGCGACGGCAACCCGCTCGACGTCGTGGAACGCGCCGTGGTCCGGGACCTCGCCCACCGCCTCGGTGTGCTGCCGCAGGGGGCGACGGGCCCCGGGGCGCTCGCGCAGGCCGTGCCCGTGGTCCTCGGCTCGCTGACCGAGCAGGCCGGGGCCGCGTTGCGCCCGCTCGTCGCGCTGGGGGACGTGGGGTGGGGCGCGGGGCTGCTCGCCGCCGTCTGCGGCGTGCCCGACGCCGAGGGCGGGGGCCGGCTGGCGCGCAAGCGGCTGGCGCACCGCGAGGACGGCCGCTACCGGGTGAACGCGCTGGTGGCGGAGCACGCGCCGGCGGTCGCGGACGCCGAGCTGGCCGCGGTGGTGGAGCGCGTCGGGGAGTGGGTCGCGGGTGCGCGGCCCGATGCCGTGGCCGCCGAGCTGGAGGTCGTCGAGCGGGCGCTGCGGCGGGCGATGGCGGCGGGGTTGCCCGAGACCGCGCTGGACCTGGCCCGCGCGGCGTCCTCGGCGCTGGCCTGGACGCGGCACTGGGGCGCGCTGGCGACCGTGCTCGGGCTCGGGGTGCGGGCCGCGGTCACCGCGGGGTCGGTGCGCGACGAGCTGTCGTTCCGCTACGCGCTGGCCGTGTGCCGGCTCAACGACGGCCACACCCGGCAGGCCGCCGAGCTGGTGGCCGGGGCGCTGAGCCTGGAGCGCGACGAGGGCGACGGCCGCCTCGCCTCCCGCCTGCGCGAGCTGGACGGGGAGGTCCGGGTCCTGGCGTCCCGGCGACCACTGTCCACAGTGGACTCCGTCCTGGCGGGCGCGCGGGCCGTGCGCGACGCGTGCGCGCACGCGGTGACGAGCGTGCCGGGAGGCGTCCAGCTCGTCCGGCTGGCGCAGGAGCACCCGGCGCTGGTGCGCGGGGTCGCGTCGATCACCGCCGTGGCGGGTCTCGTGCTGGCCACCCTGTCCGCGTCGGGCGTCGGCGACCCGGCCACGGCCATGCCGCCGCCCGACGTCACGGTGACCGGCGCGCCGTCCGTGACGCCCGGCGGCACCGCGGACCCGCGGCCGACCGGCGCCGATCCCACCGGCGCGGACCCGACCGGCGCGGATACCGCCGGGGTGAGCCGGACCGGCGTGCCGACGACCACCGCGCCGGGTGGTGTGGTGGGGGAGCGCACGTCGGGCGCGGTGGACAACGGGCGCACCGGGGGACGGACGTCCGCGACCACCCCGCCGCCGCCGGTTCCGGCCACGTGGGGGTTCGCCCGGGTGTGGTCCGTCGAACTGCCGATCGGGACCACCCAGCCGCTGTCCGGGCCGGTGCCCGACAACGGCCAGGCGAACTGGACCTACGGCCCGTGGGCGATGACCACGCCCGCCGCCGGCCACGCGACCGCCACGCACGTCGCCGTGGGCCGGCAGCGGGTGCGGCTGCCCGCGGTCGGCGCGCCGGGCGGCAGCGTGAAGGTGACCGCCCAGGACTACGCCGCGTGGGGCGGCGCGGTCGGCTACCGGCCCGGTGTGTCGTGCCAGCCGGCGGGGTGGTTCCCCGACGGCGTGGACGAGGTGGTCGACGTGGTGTGCTTCGACCGCGACGGGAACCCGGACGACGTGCCGTTCTTCCTGCGGTACGTGGCCGGTTCCGCCTCGGCCACGCGCGGGTTCGTGCACGACGACCGGCCCACCGCGGCGACGTTCACGCCCGATCGGGAGCACGGCGTGAACGCGGGCACGGTCACCCGGACCGGTGTCGGCCGCTACACCGCGGACTTCCCCGGATCGGCGGGGGGCGTGGTGGAGGTGACCGCGGTCGGCGACGCGCCGCGGCACTGCGCGGTGGTGGGCCGGCGCGGGCAGCTCGCCGACCTGGCGTGCACGACCCCGGACGGCTCGGCCGCCGACACCGCGTTCGCGGCGACGTTCGGCGTCGGCCAGAACCTGCTGGACGACCCGCGTAAACCGGTCGGCGACCACGTCGTCGTGACCGGCTCGGGCGTCGTCACCGCGCGGTGGGCGTCGGGCGACGCGCCGATGACGGTCGAGCGGCTGTCGACCGGCCGGTACCGGGCGCACTTCACCAACGGCTACATCCCGAGCACCATGCAGGTCACCGCGACCAGCGCCGGGCACCACTGCACCGTCATGCAGTTCAACGACTACAGCTTCCCGGACGACGCGACGATCTGGGTCGGGTGCTTCGGCCCGTCCGGTGTGGTGGCGGACAGCGGTTTCGCCCTCGTCTACACGTCGGCGCGGATCCACTAGCGGGCGTCTCGCCGGCACGGGGAATGTTCGGGCCCCTTCGGCACCACCGCCTTGTCGAGGAGGGGAGCGCACGTGGAGGACCGGTGGCCGTGAGTCCCCGGTCCACGGGGCCGCCGCACCCCGCCCGGCCTGCCCCGCCGTCCTGTCACGCCGGCCCACCGCCCTCCGCCGCCTTTCCGACCGCCCTGCGCCGTCTGCCCACCGCCCTGCCCGGCCGGCCCACCGTCCTGCGTCGCCTCTCCCGCCGCCCTGCGCCATCTCCCTCGCCGTCCCACGCCTGTCCCGCCCGGCCGCCGGATCGCCACGCGGCCGCTCGCGCCCTGGCCGTAAATTGGTGCCATGAGCAGCGCGACGGGCAGCGGTCAGCAACCGCGGGTGGTCTCCGGACGGCAGTCGGAGCTGCTCGGCCTGCTCCGCGACGAGGGCGCGATGTCCCGCGTGGCCCTCGGCGAACGGCTGGAGCTGCCCCGCGCCAAGCTGACCGCCGAGCTGGGCAGGCTGGTGGACGTCGGCCTGGTCCAGGTCGGGGGACCGGCGGCCAGCCGGGGCGGGCGGCGGTCCACGCTCGTGCACCTCGCCGGCGACCTGCGCGTGCTCGGCGTGGACGTGGGCGCGACGTCGGTGACGGTCGCGGTCACCGACGGCCGGTGCGAGGTGCTGGAGAGCCGCAGCGAGGAGTGCGACGTCCGCAGCGGCCCGGCGCAGGTGTTGAGCCGCGTCGCCGAGCTGGCCGACGTCGTCTACGCCAAGGCCCCGGGCCGGCTGATCGGCGCGGGCATCGGCCTGCCGGGCCCGGTGAGCTTCCGCGACGGCATGCCGGTCGCGCCGCCGATCATGCCCGGCTGGGACCGCTACCCCGTGCGCGACGAGCTGGCCGGCCGGTGGGGCTGCCCGGTGACGGTCGACAACGACGTGAACGCCATGGCGCTGGGCGAGCGGCACGCGGGCGTGGCCCGGTCGCTGGAGGACCTGATCTTCGTCAAGGTCGGCACGGGCATCGGGTGCGGCATCGTCCTCGGCGGCCGGGTCTACCGGGGCGTGGCGGGCACGGCGGGCGACATCGGGCACATCAGGCTGGACGACTTCGGCCCGGCGTGCGCGTGCGGCGAGGTCGGCTGCCTGGAGGCGTACTTCGGCGGCTCGGCGCTGGCCCGGGACGCGACCACGCTGGCCCGCAGCGGCCGGTCGGTCGCGCTGGCCACGGCCCTGCACGACAAGGGCGTGCTGACCGCCGAGGACGTCGGCACGGCCGCCGCCGCGGGCGACTTCGCCGCCGCCAACCTGGTCCGCGAGGGCGGCCGCAGGCTCGGGCACGTGGTCGCGTCGCTGGTCAGCTTCCTCAACCCGGGCATGGTCGTCATCGGCGGCGGCGTGTCGCGGCTGGGCCACTCGCTGCTGGCGGAGGTGCGCAGCGCCGTCTACCGCCGTTCCCTGCCCCTGGCCACGGGCAACCTGCCCATCGTGCTGTCGGAGCTGGGCGACCTGGCGGGCGTGACGGGCGCGGCCTGGTCCGCCACCGACCGCGCGTTCTCCCCGGCCGGCTGACCCGAGCCGCCCGGCGCGGCGACCACCCGGCACACCGGGCCGTCGGGCGTCCGATGGGCGTCCCGGCGTACCCCGCGCCCGACCCCGTCCCCCCCGTCCCCCGACGGCACCACCGCCGCCCACCTCCGGCATTCGCAAAAGCAATCACGAGCTTCCGTCGAAACGCAGCCAACTTTTGCAACGAACCGACAAAAGTGCGGCCAAGTTCTTGTCAGGCCGAGCAGCCAAATGCCAGGATCGGCCGCAACTCACGCCGGAACGTGAGCTGGACCACCTGGTTCGATCGGCTCCCTCAACGAAGTCGGAGTAGGCGATGCAGGCGCAGGGCGAAGGCAGGCGCGAGGCGAACCTCGCCCTCCTGCTGCGCACGCTCCGCGCCCGCGGCCCCCTGTCCCGCACCCAGCTCGCCGCCGGGTCGGGCCTGTCGAAGGCCACCGTGTCGCCGCTCCTGGCGAACCTGGAGCACCGCGGCCTCATCCAGCGCGCCGGCACCACGACCACCCAGGGCCGACCGGGCCAGCTGGTCCAGCTGCGCCCCGGCGCGGTGTGCGGCATCGGCCTGGACGTCCACCCCGGCCACCTCGGCGCGACCGTCACCGACCTCACCGGCGAGGTGCACCTGCGCCGCCGGACCAGCTGCGACACCAGCGCGCCCGAGCACGCCCTGGACCGGCTCGCCGACCTGACCCGCAAGGCCCTCACGGACGTGCCGGACGCCGACTGGGCGGGCGTCACCGTCGCCATCCCCGGCCGCGCCGACCGCGCCACCGGCACCGCGACCGCCCACCGGCTGCGCTGGCGCGAGGTCGCCGTGGTGGACGGCCTGGCCGCCCGCACCGGCCTGCCCATCGGCCGCCTCGACGTGGACACCGAGGCCAACCTCGCCGCCTACGCCGAGCACGACCGCGACCCGGTCGACCACCTCGTCTACCTCAACGGCGACCACACCGTGGCCGCGGGCGTCATCGCCAACGGCGAGCTGGTGCGCGGCGCGGACAACCACGCGGGCGAGGTCGGCCACCTGGTGCTCGACCCGCTCGGCGGCGCGCACTGCGCCTGCGGCCGTCGCGGCTGCTGGGAGACGCAGGTCGGGCTGGACGCGTTCCTGCACGCCTGCGCGCCCCGCCACGACGAGGTGCACAACCCGGAGCTGGCGTCCGGCGAGCGCATGTCGATCCTGCGCGCCCGCGCCGAACGCGGCGACGCCCGCACCCTCGACGCCCTGGCCCGCACGGCCGCCGCCCTGGCGTCGGGCATCGCGGTCCTCACCACCCTGCTCAACCCGCGGAAGGTCGTGCTCGGCGGCTACTTCGCCGCGCTGCAGGACTGGCTGGTCGCGCCGCAGCGGCAGGGCCGCACCCGGATCACCGCCTCCACCCTCGGTTTCGCCGCCGGCGGGACCGGCGCGGCGTTGGCCGCGTTGCGCCGGGTGCTGGACGACCCGACCGTCGTGCCCGTCAAGGACAACACCCCGCGCACGGGCGGTTCACACGAAGGGGCCTCGGCATGACCCTGCTCCGGATGACCGGCATCGGCAAGTCGTTCCCGGGCGTGCGCGCCCTGGACCAGGTGGACCTGGAGGTCGTGGAGGGCGAGGTGCACTGCCTGCTCGGCCAGAACGGCGCGGGCAAGTCCACCCTGATCAAGGTGCTGGCGGGCGCGCACCAGCCCGACGAGGGCGTGATCGAGTGGCGCGGCGCGAAGGCCACCCTGCCGTCGCCGGTGGCCGCGCTGCGGCTCGGCGTCGCCACCATGTACCAGGAGCTGGACCTGGTGCCGGACATCTCGGTCGCGGAGAACGTGTTCCTCGGCCACGAGCCCACCCGGTTCGGCTTCACCCGCCGCCGCGCGGCCCGCGAGCGCACCCGGACGCTGATGGCCCGCCTCGGCCACCCGGAGATCGACCCCGACCGCGAGGTGGGCCGGCTGTCCGCCGCCGGCCAGCAGCTGGTGTCCATGGCCCGTGCGCTGGCCCACGACGCCCGGCTGATCGTGATGGACGAGCCGACCGCCGCCCTGGCGGCCGACGAGGTGGACAACCTGTTCCGCATCGTCGGCGAGCTGACCGGCGACGGCGTCGCCGTCCTCTACATCTCCCACCGCCTGGAGGAGATCCGCCGCATCGGCAGCCGCGTCACCGTCCTCAAGGACGGCCGCACGGTCGCCGCGAACCTCCCCGCCGACACCCCGACCGCCGACCTGGTCGACCTCATGTCGGGCCGCAAGGTCGAGACCGTCTTCCCGCACCGCGACGTGTCCACCGTGGACAGGAGCCGCGAGGTGCTGACCGTCGCCGGCCTCACCCGGCAGGGCGAGTTCCACGACGTCAGCTTCCACGTGCACGCGGGCGAGGTGCTCGGCATCGCGGGCCTGGTCGGCGCGGGCCGCAGCGAGATCCTCGAAACCGTGTTCGGCGCGCGCAAACCCGACGCCGGGCACGTCGCGGTCGACGGGAAGCCGGTGCGGCCGGGCAGCGTCGTCGCCGCCGTCAGGGCGGGCATCGGCCTCGCCCCGGAGGAGCGCAAGGCCCAGGGCCTGCTGCTGGACCTGACCGTCGCGGACAACGTGACCCTGTCCAGCCTGTCCGCCTACAGCCGCGCCGGTTTCCTCGACCGCGCCCGCGAGCTGAAGGACTCCAAGGCCACCCTCGAACGGCTCGACCTGCGGCCCGCCGACCCGAGGCGGCTGGTGGCCGAGTTCTCCGGCGGCAACCAGCAGAAGGCCGTCGTGGCGCGGTGGCTGGTCCGGGGCTGCAAGGTGCTGCTCCTGGACGAGCCGACGCGCGGCGTGGACGTCGGGGCCCGCGCCGAGCTGTACCGGGTGGTGCACGAGCTGGCCGCCGCCGGCGTCGCCGTGGTGCTGGTCTCCAGCGAGGTCGCCGAGGTCCTGGGCCTCGCCGACCGCGTGCTGGTGCTGCGCGACGGCGAGGTGGTCGCGGACCGGCCCGCCGACGAGCTCACCGAATCCGCCGTGTTGGACATCGTGATGGCCGGCAGTGCCGTGACCGAGGAGGTCCCGTGACCGAGACGAGGGTCCTCGACCCGAAGGCCGCTCCGCCCGCGGAGCGGGGCAGGCAGCGCCGCAACCTCGACCTGAGGCTGACCGGGCTGCTGGGCGTGCTGGTGGTGCTGTGCGTCGTCGGCTACGCCACCCGGCCGGACAGCTTCCTCACCGAAGCCAACATCTCCACCATGCTGCGGCTGGCCGCCGCGATCGGCGTGGTCAGCGTCGGCATGACGTTCGTGATCATCAGCGGCGGGATCGACCTGTCCGTCGGCTCGATCGTGGCGTTGTCCGGCGTGTGGATGACGACGGTCGCCACCCAGTCCTACGGGCCCGTGGTGATGGTGGTGTGCGCGCTGCTGGTCGGCCTGGGCTGCGGCCTGGTCAACGGGCTGCTCATCTCCTACGGCAAGATCGTGCCGTTCATCGCCACCCTCGCCATGTACGCGTCGGCGAAGGGCCTGGCCGAACGGCTCTCCGGCCGCCGCACCCAGGTGGTCACCGAGACCGGGTTCACCACCTTCTTCCGGGGCGACATCCTCGGCATCCCGGTGCTCATCTGGATGCTGGCCGCGGTGTTCGCGGTCGGCTGGGTGGTGCTGAACCGCACCACGTTCGGCCGCCGCACGTTCGCCGTCGGCGGCAACGCCGAGGCCGCCCGCCTGGCCGGCATCGACGTCCGGCGGCACACCGCCCTCGTCTACGGCATCGCCGGCCTGTGCTGCGGCATCGCCGCGCTCATGGTCGTCGCCCGCACCACCTCCGGCGCGTCCACCAACGGCATGTTCTACGAGCTGGACGCGATCGCCGCCGTCGTCATCGGCGGCACCCTGCTCACCGGCGGCCGCGGCTCGCTGATCGGCACCCTGATCGGCGTCCTCATCTTCACCGTGGTGGGCAACATCTTCACCCAGAACAACCTCGACACCGACATCCAGAACATCGCCAAGGGCGTGATCATCGTCGCCGCGGTGCTCCTGCAGCGCACCACCGCCCGCCGCCGCGGCGCGCACGCGACCTGATCCTCCCCGCCCGGCCCACCGACCCCGACCCCACCCCGACACACCGCCCGGGAGACAGCCATGCCCTCACTCGACCGCCGCCGCTTCCTCTGGGGAACCACCGCCGTGGGCACCGCCGCCCTGCTCGCGGGCTGCACCTCCAACGAGACCGCGAACAACGCGCCCAACGCCGTCGCCGGCGGCTCCGGCCAGAACACCCAGCCGGGCAAGCAGGTCACCATCGGCTTCTCCGCGCCCGCCGCCGACCACGGCTGGATGGCCGCCATGACCAAGAACGCCAAGGCGCAGGCCGACCAGTTCTCCGACGTCACGTTCAAGGCCACCGAGGGCACCAACGACGTCAACCAGCAGATCGGCCAGGTCGAGACGCTGATCAACGACAAGGTCGACGTGCTGGTCGTGCTGCCGTTCGACGGCAAGGCGCTCACCGAGGTCGGCCGCCAGGCCATGGACGCGGGCATCCCGGTCATCAACGTCGACCGCGTCTTCGACACCCCGCTCGCCTACCGGCTGTGGATCGGCGGCGACAACTACCGCATGGGCGTCAACGCGGGCGAGTACATCGTCGCCCAGATGAAGGCCAAGAACATCAGCAACCCCGTCATCGGCGAGATCGCCGGCATCGACTCCCTGCCCCTGACCCAGGAGCGCAGCAAGGGCTTCAGCGACGCCCTCGCCCGCGCCGGGTTCTCCGTCGGCCCCCGCGTCTCGGCGTCGTTCACCTCCGAGAGCGGCGAGCAGCAGACCGCCAACCTGCTCCAGTCCGCCCCCAGGCTCGACGCCGTGTGGAACCACGACGACGACCAGGGCATCGGCGTGATGGCCGCGATCGACAGCGCCGGCCGCAACGAGTTCGTCATGGTCGGCGGCGCCGGGTCGCGCAACATGATGGACCTGATCAAGGCCGACAGCGGCGTGGTCAAGGCCACCGTGCTCTACAGCCCTTCCATGGCGTCCTCCGCGATCGCGCTCGCCCGCCTGCTCGGGCAGGCCAAGGGCATCGGCGACATGGCCGAGCACGACATCCCCGCCTCCATCACCACCTACTCCGCCGTGGTGACCAAGGAGAACGTCGACCAGTACCTCGACGTCGGCTTCGACTCCTGATCCCGGATCGGGATCGACGCCGTCGCCGGATCGACACTGCTGCTGCGAAAGGCTGCTGATGACGGAAGAGATCGGTGTGGGCATGGTGGGCCACGCGTTCATGGGTGCGGTGCACTCGCACGCCTGGCGCAGCGTCCACCGGTTCTTCGACGTGCCCCTGACGCCCCGACTGGCCGTCCTCGGCGGCCGTGACGCGGCGCGCACCAAGGACGCGGCGACCAAGTACGGGTGGGCCGCCGTCGAGACCGACTGGCGCGCGCTCGTCGCCCGCGACGACGTCCAGCTCGTCGACATCTGCACCCCCGGCGACACGCACGCCGAGATCGCGCTCGCCGCGCTCGCCGCCGGCAAGCACGTGCTGTGCGAGAAGCCGCTGGCCAACACGGTCGCCGAGGCCGAGGCGATGGCCGCCGCCGCGGCCGAGGCCGCCGGGCGGGGCGTCCGGTCGATGGTCGCGTTCAACTACCGGCGCGTGCCCGCCATCGCACTGGCCCGCAGGCTGGTGGAGGAGGGCCGGATCGGCGAGATCCGGCACGTGCGCGCCGTCTACCTGCAGGACTGGCTGTCCGACCCGGAGTCGCCGATGACGTGGCGGCTGCGGCGCGAGAAGGCCGGCTCCGGCTCGTTGGGCGACCTCGGCGCGCACATCGTGGACGCCGCCCAGTACGTCACCGGCGACCTGATCACCGGCGTCAGCGCCACCACCGAGACGTTCGTCCGCGAACGGCCCGACGGCGACGGGCGCGGCGAGGTCACGGTGGACGACGCGGCCGTGTTCCTGGCCCGCTTCGAAGGCGGCGCGCTGGGCACGTTCGAGGCGACCCGGTACGCGCTGGGGCGCAAGAACGCCATGCGGCTGGAGGTCAACGGCACCCGCGGCAGCCTGGCGTTCGACTTCGAGTCGATGAACGAGCTGTCGGTGTTCTCCGCCGACGACGGGCCGTCCGCCGGGTTCCGGCGGGTGCTGGTGACCGAACCCGACCACCCGTACGTGGCCGCGTGGTGGCCGCCGGGGCACATCCTCGGCTACGAGCACACGTTCACCCACGAGGCGGCCGACTTCCTGACGGCCATCGGCGACGGCGTCGACCCGGCGCCGAGCTTCGCCGACGGCCTGCGCGTGCAGCGGGTGCTGGCGGCGGTCGAGGAGAGCGCCGCGCGGCAGTCGACGTGGACCACGATTGGAGACCTGGGATGAGCCGACCGGTCACGCTGTTCACCGGCCAGTGGGCCGACCTGCCGTTCGAGGAGGTGTGCCGACTCGCCTCCGGGTGGGGCTACGACGGGTTGGAGATCGCCTGCGGCGGCGACCACTTCGAGGTGGACAAGGCGCTGGCGGACGACGACTACGTGCCGGCCAAGCGCGAGATGCTCAAGAAGTACGGGCTCGACGTGTGGACGATCTCCAACCACCTCGTCGGGCAGGCCGTGTGCGACGACCCGATCGACTTCCGGCACCAGGCCATCCTCCCGGCCCGCGTCTGGGGCGACGGCGAGCCGGAGGGCGTGCGGCAGCGCGCCGCCGCGGAGATGGCCGACACCGCGCGTGCGGCGGCCAAGCTGGGCGTGGACACGGTCGTCGGCTTCACCGGCTCGTCGACCTGGAAGTACGTCGCCATGTTCCCGCCCGTGTCGCAGGCCGTGATCGACGAGGGCTACGCCGACTTCGCCCGCCGCTGGAACCCGATCCTCGACGTGTTCGACGAGGTCGGGGTGCGGTTCGCGCACGAGGTGCACCCGTCGGAGATCGCGTACGACTACTGGACCACCCGCAAGGCGCTGGACGCGGTCGGCAACCGGCCCGCGTTCGGCCTCAACTGGGACCCGTCGCACTTCATCTGGCAGGACCTCGACCCGGTCGGGTTCATCCTCGACTTCGCCGACCGGATCTACCACGTGGACTGCAAGGACACGAAGAAGCGCCTCGACGGGCGCAACGGGCGGCTCGGGTCGCACCTGGCGTGGGCCGACCCCCGGCGCGGGTGGGACTTCGTGTCGACCGGCCACGGCGACGTGCCGTGGGAGGAGTCGTTCCGGGCGTTGAACGCGATCGGGTACAGCGGGCCGATCTCGGTCGAGTGGGAGGACGCCGGGATGGACCGGCTGCGCGGGGCGGAGGAGGCGGTCGGGTTCATCCGGCGGCACCTGTTCGACCCGCCCGCCGCGTCCTTCGACGCCGCGTTCAGCACGGGGGAGTGAGTGGACCGGTCGACGCCCACCCGCCCGTGGGCGTCGACCACCCCCGACCGTTTTCCGACACGATCGGGTGATCATCGCCGGAAAATGTACGGAAACACCGTTACCGCTCCTCGGTTGCACATGAGGAACCGCGACCAACCCCCAACCCCAACCCACCCAACCCCGACCCCACCCCCGCCGACCGCCCCACTCCCAGCCCTCCCGTCCCCGGCCGGCCCGCTCCCAGCCGGCCCGCCCTCGGCCGGCCCGCTCCCAGCCCTCCCGCCCCCGGCCGTCCCGCCCTCGGCCGCCCCGCTCCCAGCCGCCCCGCCGGCGACCCACCTCCCGAGCCCGCCCCCGAAGCCGGGCTCCGCCCCGCCGGAGACCTCGAACCCGCCGGAGACCCCGAACCCGGCGTCGAGCCCGAACCGGCCGTCGAGCCCCGACCGGGCCCGCATCCGGAACCCGCAGTCGGTCCCCGGCGTGCCGGGCGCGCCACTCCACCCGGCCCCGACCTGCCCGCCACTCCCGGCGGCCGGCCACACCCGCCGAGGCCCGCGCGCGATGCGCTGCCCGCGCCCACACTCCGGCCCCGGCCCACACTCCGGCCCCGGCCCGTGCACCGGCCCCGGCTCGCACCCCGGCCCAGACCCGCGCCCGCAGCCCGGTGCCGGTCCCCGTCCGCATCCCGGCCCGGGCACGCGCCCCGGCCCCGGCACGCGCCCGCGCTGAACCCCGCCGACTCCCACCGCCGAAACCCCGGGTCACGCCGCCCTCAGCGGCGTGACCGGGGGCGGCGGCTCGGGGATCACCAGGTGACCGGCAGCGCTCGGAGGCCGTAGATCGGCGCGTCGAACCGGAACGCGACCTCCTCGAACGGCACGGCCAGGCGCAGGTCCGGCAGCTCCGTCACGAGCGCCCGCAACGCGACCCGCATCTCCAGCCGCGCCAACAGCTGCCCGACGCACTGGTGCACCCCGCTGCCGAACGCGACGTGCGCCCGCGCGTCCCGGCGCAGGTCGAGGCGGTCCGGGTCGGGGAACGCGGCCGGGTCGCGGTTGGCGGCGAACAGGGACGCGATCACCCCCTCGCCCGCGCCGACCGCCGTCCCGCCGACCGTCGCGTCACGCGCCACCGCCCGCACCACGCCGTGGTGCACGGGGCTGAGGTAGCGCAGCAGCTCCTCCACCGCGCCCTCGACCAGGTCCGGCGACGCGACCAGCGCCTCCCACCCCGCCCGGTCCCGCAGCAGCGCCAGCACGGACAACGCGATCGAGTTCGCGGTCGTCTCGTGCCCGCCGACGAGCAGCAGCACGGTCATCCCGACGGCCTCCTCGTCGGTCAACCCGGGCTCCCGCACCAGGCGGCTGACGAGGTCGTGGGGCGGGGGCGCGCGGCGCGCCCCGCCCCGGGCGGGGGGGGGCCCCGGCAGCGAGGGGGGGGGAGAGCGGGGGGGGGGGGGCGAGGGGGGGACGAA